>CAXNEP010000008.1:0-18747 GCA_964200865.1 Cypionkella sp.
CCGCCGCCGCCAACGCCCTTGCCGAAGCGGAAAAAATTACCGCCAATATCCTGCCTGCGCCCAGCACAGCGCTGATCACGCTGGATGCCGCCCCCGCTAAAGAGGCTGGCGAAATTCGCAAGCGGATGGACGAGATTGACATGGGCAACACCCAATCGATCATTTCCTTCGGATCGCGCGCGCAGGCAGAATTGCAGGCCATCAGCCAAGAAATGCTGGCAGGCGTCAAAAACAAAGACGTGGGCCCTGCGGGCGACAGCCTGCGCAGCATGGTCACCACGCTGCGCGGCTTTACCGTGTCAGAACTGGACGTGCGGCGCGAACGGGTTTGGTGGGAAAAACTACTGGGCCGCGCCGCGCCCTTTGCCAATTTTGTGGCAAAATTTGAAAAGGTTCAGGGCCAGATTGACATGGTCACCAACGATCTTTTGCGCCACGAACATGCGCTGCTGAAAGATATTAAGTCTTTGGATATGCTGTATGAAAAGACGCTAGATTTCTATCACGAGCTGGCGCTTTACATCGCCGCGGGCGAGGCAAAGCTGGCCGATCTGGATAAAGTCACCATTCCCGCCGCCGAGGCGAAAGTGGCCGCAGCGCCCGAGGCTGACCAAGTGATCACAGCGCAAGAACTGCGCGATCTGCGCGCCGCGCGCGATGATCTGGAACGCCGCGTGCATGATCTGAAACTGACGCGCCAAGTGACAATGCAATCCCTGCCATCCATCCGTTTGGTGCAGGAAAATGACAAATCCTTGGTCACCAAAATCAATTCAACCTTGGTCAACACGGTGCCTTTGTGGGAAACTCAGCTTGCACAAGCCGTCACGATCCAACGCTCGCGCGAGGCGGCCGAAGCGGTGCGCGCGGCCAATGATTTGACCAATGAACTGCTGACCTCGAACGCGGATAATCTGAAAGAAACCAACCGCATTGTGCGCACAGAAATGGAGCGCGGGGTGTTTGATATTGAAGCCGTGCGAAAGGCAAATGCCACGCTGGTCGCCACAATTGAAGAAAGCCTAAAGATCGCCGACGAAGGCAAGGCCAAACGCGCCAGCGCCGAAGAAGAACTGGTGAAAATGGAGGCAGATTTGCGCGATGCTTTGGTTGCGGCCAAATCGCGCGGCACGGCATCGGGCGCGAATATTGGTGAGGCTGTCTAACCATGAGACTGGGCGCGCAGATGCAGGGTGTGGGGCGGGCGGCGCTGGCAGCCGCCGCCTTTGGCCTTGCTGCCTGCGCGCCAACGCCCAAGCCCCAATTTGCCGCGCCGCCAAGCGCGCCCAGCGGCGAGAGCACCGCGCTTGCCGCCTATTATGCGGGCGTGCAGCAATCCCTGCTGGCGCAGGGTCTGCTGCGCACCGATGGCGGCGGGGCGGATACACCGCTGACCGCCACAATGCTGGCCAACAATTTTCTGCGCATTGCCATGTACGAAGAACACGGCAGATTTGCGCGTGGTAACACGCCGCTTGCCCTTACGCGCTGGTCGGGGCCTGTGCGGGTGGCTTTGAACTTTGGCCCATCGGTTCCCGCTGCATTGCAGGCCGCCGACCGCGCGCGGATTGCGTCCTATCTGGCGCGGCTATCAAAACTGACGGGGCTGTCCATTGGGCTGGTGTCGCAAAACGCCAACTTTACCATTGCGATTACTTCGGTAGACGAGCGGCGCGCGCTGGGCCCGATGATCACTGCCGCCCTGCCACAGATTAACGCAGCCCAAGTGGCAGGGGTCACGGGCATGGATCGCAGCACCTATTGCCTAGTTTGGACGCAAAGCAACGCCGCCACCAGCAGCTATGAGCGGGCCTTTGTTTATATCCCAACCGAGCATCCAGATTTGATGCGGCTGGCCTGTATGCACGAAGAAATCGCCCAAGCGCTGGGTCTGCCCAACGATTCGGGCTTGGTGCGGCCATCGATTTTCAACGATGACGAAGAATTTGCGCTGCTGACCCGTCAGGATGAGTTGATGCTGCGCATGCTTTACAGCCCCGCCCTGCGCAACGGCATGACCGAGGCCGAGGCGCGCCCCATTATCGAAGGTTTGGCGCGCGGACTTTTGGGTGGCAATACTTAACGGCCCTGCGGCCAAGGAGGATATTATGGTTTTTGGATTTTTGGGCGGCGAATTTGTTGACGTAATCACTTGGCTGGATGAGACGCGCGATACGATGGTTTGGCGGTTTGAACGCCACGGCAACGCGATCAAATACGGCGCAAAGCTGACCGTGCGCGAAGGGCAAGCCGCCGTGTTCGTACACGAAGGCCAGTTGGCCGATGTGTTCACCCCTGGCATGTATGTGCTGGAAACCAACAACATGCCGATCATGACCACGCTGCAACATTGGGATCATGGTTTTGACAGCCCGTTCAAATCGGAAATCTATTTCATCAACACCACGCGCTTTAACGATCAGAAATGGGGCACAAAGAACCCCATTATCGCCCGCGATCCCGAATTTGGCCCCGTGCGCCTGCGCGCCTTTGGCAGCTATTCCATGCGCGTGGCGGATCCATCCAAGTTCCTAACCGAGATTGTTGGCACGGATGGCGAATTTACCGCCGATGAGATCAGCGAGCAAATCCGCAACATCATCGTGCAGGAAATCAGTCAGATTCTGGCAAAGTCGGGCATTCCTGTGCTGGATATGGCGGGCAATACCGCCGATTTGGGCGGGCTGGTGACAACCGCCATCGGCCCAAAAGTTGCTGAATATGGCCTAAGCATTCCTGAATTCTACATCGAAAACATCAGCCTTCCGCCCGAAGTGGAAAAGGCGCTGGATAAGCGCACCTCGATGGGTGTGGTGGGTGATTTGAACAAATATATGCAGTTCAACGCCGCCGAAGGGCTGGCGCAGCCAAACTCGGCCATGGGGGCCACGATGGGGGCAGCCATGGGCGCAGGTATGGGGGCGGCGATGGGCGCGGGGCAAACGGGGCCATGGGGCGCCGCACCTGCCGCGCCAGCGCCTGCCGCACCGCCGCCTTTGCCGCAGGCTGGCGCGGTATGGCATCTGGGAATAGATGGGCAAACCAAAGGCCCGTTTGCCGAGGCTGATTTGGCCGCGATGGTGGCAGCGGGCACGCTAACTGCCACCACGCTGGTTTGGCGCGAGGGGCAGGATGGCTGGAAAGCCGCCGCAGAAACCGCGCTGGCCAAACTTCTGAAATCTGCCCCACCGCCATTGCCACAGGCCTGAGATGCAAGGCGATGTGATCGAGGCCCATCGCTGGCCTTGCGAGAAGTGCGGATCAGACCTGCGCTTTGCGCCTGATAAAGGGCAGCTTGAATGCGCGCACTGCGGCCATGTGCAAGACCTGTCCAAACCCGATGCGCGCGCCGAAGGCAAAGCTTTTCAAGAGCTTAACCTATCGCAAGGTCTGGCAAACGATCTGCCAGATGGGGCCAGCGAAGACGTGCGATCCACAAGCTGCCCCAGTTGCGGCGCGGTGGTGGAGTTTTCGGGGGCCAATCATGCCGCCAATTGCCCCTATTGTGCAACGCCCGTGGTGGTGGACACGGGCGCGCGCAGGTCAATCAAGCCGCAATCGTTGCTGCCTTTTGCCCTGACGGAAAATCAGGCGCGGGATGCGCTGTCCAAATGGCTGGGCAGCCTGTGGTTTGCGCCAAACGGCCTGCTGGAATATACCCGCAAAGGGCGCGCCATGGCGGGAATCTATGCCCCGTTTTGGACATTTGATGCCGCCACATCGACCCGCTACACGGGCGCGCGCGGTGAGCATTACTATGAAACGCGCACCGTCACCGTAAATGTGAATGGCAAATCCCAGCGTCGCACCGAGCAGGTGCAACGCACGCGGTGGTATCCTGCATCGGGCACAGTGTCGCGTGATTTTGATGATGTGATCACGCTTGCATCAAACAGCTTGCCCCAGCGTTTGGGCAATGAATTGACCCCATGGGATTTATCGGCGGCCAAGGCCTATAACCCCGATTATCTGGCGGGGTTTCAGGCCGAAGGCTATACAATCAGCCTTGCTGATGGCTGGGTTGATGCGCAAAGCATCATGGCCCGTGTGATTGAAATGGACATCCGCCGCGATATTGGCGGGGATGTGCAGCGGATTGACAGTGTGCAAACCCGTTATGCGGATGAGACATTCAAGCACGTTTTGCTGCCCGTTTGGACTGCGGCCTATAAATACCGTGGCAAAAGCTATCGGTTTTTGGTGAACGGCCAAACGGGCGAGGTACAGGGCGAGCGGCCATATTCCGCATGGAAAATCGGATTTGCCGTTCTGACTGTGGCCGCGCTGATCTTGGGCGCGGTTTACCTCAACAACCCCGAAGATCTGGGCCTTCCGCGCCCTGCGTGGATGGATAACTTGCGCTAAAAGGGGGGCTATGCGCCCCCCTCGCTGCGCTCACCCCCGCAGGATATTTTCAGAGCGAGGAAGGGCTATTTGATAGGGTCTTCCTAACGCTGCACATATCCTGCGGGGGTGAGGGCTAAAGGCCCGAGGGGGCGGCATAGGCCCCCTATTTGCGGATGGTGTCGCCCAGTTGCAGCACGGGGAAAAGCTCGATCACCTCGCCGCCCAGCATCGGTTTTTCATCGTTGTGGGGTTTTCCCGCGACAATTTCGGCGGCCTTGCGGCCAATTTCGCGGCGGCAGGCATCCATAGTGGCCAGTTTGCGCGGCAATCCGTCCAGCAGTTCCACACCGTTAAAGCCTGCAAGACCCACGCGGTTTGGCACGTCTATGCCTGCATCAAGGCAATATAGCAGGCCGCCCGCGCCGATCATGTCATTGGAGTAATACAAAAAATCTACATTCGGGCTGCGGCGCAAAACGGCTTCGGTCATCTCGCGCCCCTTCAACAGCGCCGATCCGCCTGAATAAAATTCGCGGTCAACCAGCGGCACACCTGCCTTGGCCAGTGCCTCTTCAAACCCTTCCAGACGTTTGCGCGCGCGGTGGTCATAGGGCATCATCGTGCCCAGAAAGGCGATGTTGCGATAGCCTGCGGCCAAGATCGCCTCGGCCATTTGGCGGCCCGCGCGGCGGTGGGAAATGCCAACGGCGCTGTCAATGGCAGGCCCGTCGATATCCATAATTTCCACCACAGGAATGCCTGCGCGCGCCAACATCGCCTGCGCGGCTTCGGTATGTTCCAGCCCTGCCAGAATAACCCCAGATGGGCGCCAAGACAGCATTTCATACAGCACCGCTTCTTCGCGTTCGGGCGAATAATTCGTTACCCCCACCACCGGTTGCAGGCCCGTATCTTCCAGCATTTCGGAAATACCGCCCAAAACTTCGGGAAAAACCATGTTCGACAGGGATGGAATGATGACACCCACCAAATTCACCCGCTGGCTTGCCAGCGCGCCCGCAATTTTGTTGGGCACATAGCCAAGGCGGCGCGCGGCCTCTAGTACCCGCGCGCGCGTGGCGTCCGATACATCACCGCGATTGCGCAAAACGCGGCTGACCGTCATTTCGCTTACGCCCGACGCTTCTGAAACATCGCGCAAGGTCAGGGTGCGTTGGGGATCTGACTTGGTCACAGGGTTACCGCTGCTGGTGCAATTACCCCTGTCTAGCGCCATTTGCCCCCTTGTCCAAGCATAGATTATGCCATATGTTAGCGGTAACAGTCGCAAGGCTGACAGATATCCTGCGCGTCCTGCAAGCTCTCAACCCAGACGCAACGGAAACCAAGGGGGAGTGGTGGGCCAAATTCACTCCCCCTTACCTTTTTCCGATAAGCAGTTGCACGGCCCGCGCCTTTCGCGCAATAAAGCAGGTACGGCCCCGTAGCTCAGGGGATAGAGCGGCCGCCTCCTAAGCGGCAGGTCGATGGTTCGAATCCATCCGGGGTCACCATAGAAAAATTGCAGATTTTTCACAGCCTTGGGGTTGAACGGCGCAGTTTCGTTCTTACTTATCGCAGACCGCTTTGCGTGCAAAGTTCGGGCTGCTTGCCTATGGGCACAATAAACCTAAAAAAATGACGAGGGATTGAATGGACTTTCTGATGCCGTTTCTTATGTCGCCCTTCTTGGGGACGCCTACCTATTTCTGGCTGATTTTCATTACGCTTGTGATTGCGCTGCTGGTCTTTGACCTTGGCGTTTTGCACAAAGAGGATAAAGAGATTTCCGCCAAGGAAAGCTTTGTCATGTACGGCGGTTACGTGTTTATCGCGTTTCTGTTCGGCCTGTGGGTCTGGTATACCCGCGGCGCGCAATCGGGGCTGGAATTCTTTACGGGATACGTCATTGAACAATCCCTTGCGATGGACAATATCTTTGTCATCGCCACGATTTTCACCTATTTCGCAGTGCCGCGCAAATATCAGCACCGCGTGCTGTTCTGGGGCATCATTGGTGCGATTGTGATGCGCGCCATTATGATAGGTCTGGGTGCAGCGCTGGTTAGCCAGTATCAGTGGATCTTGTATGCGTTTGGCGCGTTCCTTGTTTTCTCGGGCGTGAAAATGTTCAAGTCGAACGACGAGGATAACGATCTGGAAAACAACGCGGTTTTGAAGTTCGTCAAAAAGCATTTCCGTGTGACGAATGAGATCAAAAGTCATGATTTCACCGTGAAACAACCTGATCCAAAAACGGGCAAAATGGTGACGTGGCTAACGCCTTTGGCGGTTGCGCTGATTTTGGTGGAATTTGTGGATTTGATTTTCGCGGTCGATTCTGTGCCAGCGATTTTCGCCGTCACGCAAGATACATTCATTGTCTACACGTCGAATATCTTTGCAATCCTTGGCCTGCGCAGCCTGTTCTTTGCACTGGCCGCCGCAATGCACCGCTTTAGCTATCTGAAATACTCTCTGGCGACTATTCTGGTGCTGGTGGGGATTAAGATTTTCTTGGTGCCGATGGGAATCAAAGTGCCAACCGCCATTTCGCTGACCCTAACCTTGGGGATATTGGCGGCGGGGATTTTCTACTCGCTGTGGAAAACGCGGGATGAGGCGAAGGCCTAAACGAAAAAGGCCCCCAATCGGGGGCCTTTTTTATGCGTCCAGATGTTCGACGTTCAGCGCATTCGCCTGAATAAAGTCGCGCCTTGGCTCCACCACATCGCCCATCAGCTTGGTAAAGATGTCATCCGCCTCGGCCAGATCATCCACCTTCACCTGCAACAGCGTGCGTGCCTCTGGGTCTAGGGTGGTCTCCCACAGCTGTTCTGGGTTCATCTCGCCCAGCCCCTTGTATCGTTGCAGGGTCAGGCCCTTTTCACCCTCGGCCAGAATGGTTTTCAGCAGGTCAATCGGGCCATAGACCATCTGTTCGCGGTCTTTGCGCACCAGACGCGCCACATCGCGGTATACATCGCGGCTATCGCGCGATGTGGCAGCCAAACGCCGCCCCTCGCCCGAGCGCAGCACAGCGCCGTCCAGCGTGCGCAATTCTTCGACCCCGCGCAAAATGCGCGACAGGCGGATACCGCTGTCTTGGGTAACCCGCCCCGTCCAGCCCTTTTCATATTCGGCAGCGACAAGGTTCAGCCGCGCGGCAACTGCGTCTGCCAGCCCTTGCAAATTGCCATCTGCGCGGCCTGCGTCAAAGGCCCCTGCCAGCGCGGCCTGTTCCAAAATGGCGCGCGGGTAATGGGTGGGGAAGGCATCCAGAATGCGGCGGAATTGGCGCGCCGCCTCGATCACGCGGGCAAGGTCGGCGCCCGCGAGTTCTTCGCCCGATTTCAGGCGCAGCACGGCGCCCTCGATCCCCATTTCAATCAGGTAATCTTCCAGCGCGGATTGGTCCTTTAGATAAACCTCAGACTTGCCGCGCGCCACTTTATAGAGTGGCGGCTGGGCGATATACAAATACCCACCTTCGATAAGCTGCGGCATTTGGCGGAAGAAAAAGGTCAGCAGTAGCGTGCGAATATGCGCGCCGTCCACATCGGCATCGGTCATGATGACCACTTTATGATAGCGCAATTTGCCAATGTTAAATTCATCGCGCCCAATGCCCGTGCCCAGCGCCGTGATCAACGTGCCAATTTCTTGGCTGGCGAGCATCCGATCAAACCGCGCGCGTTCCACATTCAGGATTTTCCCCTTCAGCGGCAAAACCGCCTGATTGGCGCGCGAGCGCCCCTGCTTGGCGCTGCCACCAGCGCTATCACCCTCGACCAGAAACAGTTCAGATTTGGACGGATCGCGTTCCTGACAATCGGCCAATTTGCCAGGCAGGCTGGCCACATCCAGCGCCGTCTTGCGGCGGGTAAGTTCGCGCGCCTTGCGCGCCGCCTCACGGGCAAGCGCGGCCTCGATGATCTTGCCCACAATGATTTTCGCATTGGCGGGGTTTTCTTCAAACCATTCCGCCAGCTTTTCGTTGACCAGATTTTCCACCGCAGGGCGCACTTCGGATGAGACAAGCTTATCCTTGGTCTGGCTGGAAAACTTGGGATCAGGCACTTTCACCGACAAAACGCAAGTCAGCCCTTCGCGCGCATCATCGCCCGTGAAGTCGACCTTTTCCCGCTTCGCAATGCCCGAGGTCTGGGCATAGGCCCCCACGCACCGCGTCAGCGCGCCGCGAAACCCCGCCATATGCGTTCCACCATCGCGCTGCGGGATGTTGTTGGTGAACGGCAGCACCATTTCATTATAGCTGTCATTCCACCACATAGCGACTTCAACCGTAATCCCGCCCCGCTCGCCAATCATATAGATCGGGTCGGGCATGATCGATGTTTTGGATCGGTCAAGATATTTCACATATTCGCGCACGCCGCCTTCATAGAATAGTTCGGTATGCAGCGGTTCGGCAGGGCGCTCGTCCCGCACAATAATCCGCACGCCCGAATTCAAAAACGCCAATTCGCGCAGGCGATTTTCCAGCGTTTTGAAACTGTACTCTAGGTTCGAAAAGGTGCCTTCGGGCAGGTTGGTTTTGGCACTGGCCAAAAACCGCACTTGCGTGCCCTTTTGCCCGGGCGCTGGCCCCACCTCGTGCACATGCACGGTGCAATCGCCATGTTCAAACCGCGCGCGGTATTCTTTATCATTCCGCCACACCGTCAGTTCCAGCCATTCCGACAGGGCGTTGACCACCGAAACGCCCACCCCGTGCAAACCGCCAGATACCTTATAGGCGTTTCCAGACTCGTCGGTGTTGTTGAATTTGCCCCCCGCATGAAGCTGGGTCATAATCACTTCGGCGGCAGAGACGCCTTCCTCTTGGTGGATATCTACAGGAATGCCGCGCCCATTGTCGCGAACCGAAACGCTGCTGTCTGCATGGATGATCACTGTCACAGCGGTGGCATGTCCCGCCAGCGCCTCGTCAATCCCATTGTCCACAACTTCGTAGACCATATGGTGCAGGCCCGACCCATCATCGGTATCGCCAATATACATTCCGGGGCGCTTGCGAACGGCCTCTAAGCCCTTAAGAACCTTGATAGAATCAGCGCCATAGGATTCGGTTTGCTTCGGCTGGTCGGACATTCAAAATATTCCCCTTAAACACCCGCAATTTATAGCGATTCTGCGGGGGGTTGTCACGCCTATCCCACAAGATTTAGTGTTTAAAGAAAGGGAATAATCATCCCCACCAGCACCAGCAAAACACCTGATCCCACGTTCATCCGCCGCAGCGCCGTTGGGCTGGACAGCAGCGCGCGCGCGCGGTCTAAAAACAGCGCAAGCAGCAGATTGCCGCCCAATGTCACGCCTGCCGAAATGCCGATAATCGCGGCAATGTCCCATTTGGTCAGCACGGCCAAATCAAAAAAGCCCGGCAGCGCGCCCATATAAAACAAAATCGCCTTTGGGTTGCCGACCACCGCCGCCACCCCCACCGTAAACCCTGCCCAAAGGCCGGGCTTGGTCATGCGATTGTCGCCCGTCAGACTGCCCGCAGGCGCGCGCAGCAGCATGATGCCCATCACAATGAAAACCCCCGCCGCCACCCAGCGCAGCAGGCTTAGAATATCGCCGTAGACTGTGTGAATCCATGACAAGCCCAAAATCGCCGCCAGCGGCCACAGCAAATCGCCCAGCGCCACGCCAACGGCCAATGGCCATGCCGCACGGAACCCACCCGACAGCGCCCGCGCCGTCAGCGCCACCCAAACAGGGCCCGGAACCGCCCACAGCCCCAGCATTCCCAGCGCGTAAAGGCCCAGCTCGTAAAGTGTTGTATGCATGTGATTTCCTTTTGCCGCAGGCCTAGAACAAATGACCCAGCAAGTCTACGGGGGCATCAACGAGCCACTCCCGCCCGCGCAGGGGCAAAACGCGCAACTCTTGCGCCTTTTCCATTTTCACCGCCCCTGTCACCGCGCCGCGCATATCGGTATAGGTGATCATGTTCGGCGCAGCAGAAAAGCCATGCGCGCCATACAGGGCTGCCGTGCCGAACAGCAGGAAATAGTCCGCCTGCGTGGCGCGAACGCGGTCGATTGCGCCCGTCAGCAACCCCCCTGCAATCCCCTTGCCGCGATGATCTGGGTCTGTCGCTACATCTGCCAGCCCCGCCACGGCAACCAATTCACCGCCCAGCCGAATGCCCCGCATCATTACCGCCATATGGCCAATGATCTGCCCATCCTGCCGCCAGACAAAACGAAAATGCGGGCGCTGTTGGAAATAGCTGCGCCCGCCAAAATCGGTTGAAAAGCACCGCGCAAGTAGCCCCGCAACCTGCGCCTCATCTGCCGCAGTCACATCCCAATCGGCGATCATCTCAATCATGCGCCCCCACCTGCCCGTCATCCAGAACAACGCTTTGCCCCCGCGCGCCAAGGCTGTCAAACAGCCCCGCCTCGGTGCCTGTCATCAGCGCCTGCGCCCCCAGCGCGCAAATCTCGTCATACAGCGCCGCGCGGCGCGCAGGGTCTAAATGCGCGGCCACCTCGTCCAAAAGCAAAATCGGCGCTGCCCCCAAATCTTGCGCCAAAGCGCGGGCATTGGCCAAAATCAAACTGATCAGCAGCGCCTTTTGCTCGCCGGTCGAGCATTGATCCGCGCGCGCACCTTTGGCGGCATAAACGGCCTGCAAATCAGCGCGGTGCGGGCCGATCAGGCTGCGCCCAGCGGCCATATCGCGCCCCCGCCCTGCGGCCAAGGCCTGCGCCAGATCAGATGCATCCTCGCCCACAATGGCCAGTTCGGCCACAGGGAACGCGCCGCCCTCACCCTGCGCCAATGCAATCCGTGCCAAGGCCTGCGCGCGATTTGCGCTGATCTGCGCCCCCGCCACAGCCATCTGCGCCTCTAGCGCGCCATACCAATGGGCGTCTTGCACCTGATCCTTCAACAGCCGATTACGCTCGCGCATCGCCTTTTCGTAGGACAGCACCGCCTCGGCGTGATCGGGCATAAACGACAGCGCCATACGGTCTAAAAACCGCCGCCGCGCCTCGGCTGCGTCCAACCACAGCCTGTCCATCGCAGGCACCAGCCAAAGCACCCGCAAAACCCGCCCCAGCGCGGTTTGCGGGGCGGCCTTCCCATCTATCCGAACGGTCCGCGCCGCGCCCGCCTCGGCCCATGTTTCAATGTGGTGATCCGCACCAAGCCCTGCCACATCGGCAGTCACCTTCCAGCCAACACCCGCCTGCCTGCGCGCCAAATCCTCGGCCCCTGCCCGCCGCAATCCCCGCCCTGGTGATAGCAGCGACACCGCCTCTAGAATGTTCGTCTTGCCAGCGCCATTGGGCCCCGAAATCGCCACAGGCCGCCCATCGAACAGCAGCGCCGCCCGCGCATGGCTGCGAAACTGCGTCAGCTGCAAGGCCTTAATGGCAAGCCCGCTCACGCTGTGTTCCTTTCACATTGGCATAAATACCTCACGGGGGTAGGCCTGCGAGTATACTCGCAGGCTAGGGTGTGTGAAACCCCCGCTTCCACCCTATCCGCAACCCCGCGCTTAAACGCGCATCGGCATCACAACATAGACCGCCGAGGTGTCGTTCCCCTCGCGCATCAGGGTTGGATCGCCCGACGAGTTGAACATAAACACCGCATTTTCGCGGTCTACTTGACTAGCAATTTCCAGCAAGTATTTGGCGTTAAAGCCAATTTCCAAATGCTCATCGCCATAGGCTACGGCCAGTTCTTCCTCTGCCGCGCCCGAATCGGGGGCGTTGACCGACAGAACCAAACGGTCTTCGTCAAGCGACAATTTCACAGCGCGCGAGCGTTCGGACGATACCGTCGCCACGCGGTCAACCGCGCGGGCAAATTCAGCGGCGTCCACTTCCAACCGCTTGGTGTTGCCCGTGGGAATAACGCGGGTGTAATCTGGGAAGGTGCCGTCAATCACCTTGGATGTCAGGGTAATTTCTGGCGTGGCAAAGCGCACTTTTGTTTCAGACACCGAAACGGCGATAATCGCCTCGTCATTCTCCAGCAGCTTTTTCAACTCGTTCACTGTTTTGCGCGGCACAATCACACCGGGCATACCCGCCGCGCCGCTTGGCAAATCGGCATCAATACGGGCAAGGCGGTGTCCATCGGTGGCCACGCAGCGCAGCTTTTGCCCGCCATCGCCAGTTGCGACATGCATGTAAACGCCGTTCAGGTAATAGCGCGTCTCTTCGGTGGAAATCGCGAATTTTGCCTTATCAAACAGGCGGCGCAAAACGGGGGCTGGGGCCGAGAAATTGGTGGTATATTCGCTGGACGCCATCACGGGGAAATCCTCGCGCGGCAGCGTGGCAAGGCTGAACGTGCTGCGCCCTGCGGCAATGGTCAGTCGGCCAGATGCAGCATCATCGGTTAGGGCCACCAGCGCGCCGTCAGGCAGTTTGCGCACAATCTCGTGTAGCATCACCGCCGAAACCGTTGTCGCCCCCGCGCGTTCCACCATCGCGCCCGCGCGATCTTGCACTTCAATATCCAAATCGGTCGCGCGGAACGTAACCGCGCTGCCCTCTGCTTCGATCAGCACATTGGCCAAAATCGGGATGGTGTTGCGCCGTTCCACAACAGATTGCGCCTGCGCCAAGGCTTTCAGCAAAACAGCGCGTTCAATGCTTAGCTTCATCAATCCATCCCCTGCACAATCCCTCAGGCACATCAGGCGCTTGGGAAGGCTAAACTAGCCGATTTCTGCCGTATCGCAAGGCAAAACACTAGCCCTGAAGTGCGCGGCGCAAACGCAGTAAATCATCCGAAAGCTGGCTGTCGGTTGACATCAGATCTTCAATCTTCCGCACACCGTGCATGATCGTTGTATGATCGCGCCCGCCAAAGCGCCGCCCAATTTCGGGCAGGGACCGCGGGGTCAATTGTTTGGCCAAATACATCGCCACTTGGCGCGGGCGGGCAATGGCGCGCAGACGCTTTGGCCCAATCATATCAGACAGGCGAATATTGTAATGTTCGGCCACTTTGCGCTGAATTTCTTCGATGGTCAGCTTGCGATCAGATGCGCGCAGAATGTCGGACAGGCAATCTTGCACCAATTCCAAATTAATCTCGCGCCCGACAAGCGATGCAAAGGCAAACAGACGCGTCAGCGCGCCCTCTAGCACCCGCACATTCGAGGTGATGCGATGGGCCAAAAACTCCAAAACGCCTTGATTTATCACCAAGCCCTTATACTGCGCGGCATAATAATCGGCCTTGGTCTGCAAGATGCCCAGACGCAGTTCGTAATCTGTGGGGTGCAAATCCACCACCAAGCCGCATTGCATCCGGCTTTTGATACGGTCTTCCAGATCTTTAATCTCGCCAGGTGCGCGGTCTGCCGAAATGATGATCTGTTTGTTCTGATCCACCAAGGCATTGAAGGTATGAAAGAATTCTTCTTGTGTCGAATCCTTGCCCGCGATGAATTGCACGTCATCCACCATCAGCACATCAACGCTGCGGAAAATGGATTTGAAATCCATGATCTGCTTTTCGCGCAGAGCTTGAACGAAACGATACATAAACTGCTCGGCCGACAGATACAAAACCCGCAATTCGGGCTGGCGGGCCTGCAATTCATGCGCAATCGCGTGCATCAGATGGGTTTTGCCCAAACCGACACCGCCATACAAAAACAGCGGGTTAAAGCTGACAGGCCCGCCTTCGGCCACACGGCGCGCGGCAGCATGGGCCAACTCGTTCGGTTTGCCCACCACGAAACTGTCAAAAGTAAACCGCGCATCCAACGTTGCGCCCGGCAGGGGTGATTCGGCGCGGACATCACGTTTTGCCGCAACGCGCGGCGCACGCGCAGGTGCCAATGCGCCCGCCGAAGCATCCTGCCCCAAAACAAATTCTAGCCGCGCCACAGATAGGCCTTCTGCCTGAAGCAGCGCCAAAATCTGATCGCCAAAGTTACGTTTGACCCAATCGCCAAAAAAGCTGGTCGGCACGACAAAAGTTGCCACACCGTCCAACAGCCCCTGCATCACCAACGGCTCGATCCAGCTGACATAATTGTTCTTACCGATTCGCTTTATCAAAGCTTCACGCGAGCGTAGCCAAACCGCAGAAGGCATTCCTTGTCCCGTCCCCATTTCAGACGCAAATTCTTGCGTCCTTTATTACTTTCTACACAACCTCTGCTCGTACGCATCGCGGGTTATGTTCGCCATGGCAGCACGCCCTGACCAAATTTCATTTTGCACACAGCAATCCCGCCCTTAGCCCAAACACGGGCAAAAGCCGAAAAACAAATACGGGCAACATGCCCTACTGTGATACAAGCCTATGATAAAGAAAGGTTTCTACGACTTGGGTCTGTTATCTTGGCAGCGACCCTTGATGCAACCTTAGCTTTAATTTCGGCACGTCCCCTATCGCGATGCGACTCGCTTGCGGCAGAATAACAAGACCGCAAAGCAAAGCGCAACCGAACTTCTAACTTGACAGGGCTTTGTTGAGGCCGAATCGTCAAAGCTTTTTCAAGGGGTGCAAATGCGCCACGCAGGGTCAAAAACATGGATAAAATGTTCAATAAAAATGCAAAAAGCGCGGCTGTTTCCAGCCGCGCTTTTGTCTAAATTGTTCAACCGATTAGGCCGAGGCGACAGCGCCCAAAGCCTTCACACGCGAGGCGAGGCGGGACATTTTGCGTGCCACAGTGTTCTTGTGCATCACGCCCTTTGTCACGCCGCGCGCCAATTCTGGCTGGGCGTTCTTCAAAGCTTCTGCAGCCGCGGTTTGCTGACCCGAAGCCAGCGCCTCTTCCACTTTGCGCAGGAAGGTGCGGATACGCGAACGGCGCGCCTTGTTGATGTCTTGACGCGCTTCGGCTTGACGGGCGCGTTTTTTGGACTGGGCGGTATTTGCCATGCGAATAATTCCGGATCTGTAGTTCAACTTGAAGCCAGCCTACTAGACGGCTGGCTGCACGCTGTCAACTGCGAAATCCCCGAAAAGCTGCGCAGCCGCGCTGGATTTTTAGCGGTCTTGAAACTGCGCGGGGCGCTTTTCCAAAAAGGCAGCCATGCCTTCTTTTTGATCTTCGGTCGAGAATAGGGCGTGAAACAGCCGCCGTTCGAACATCAGCCCTTCGCGCAGGCTGGTTTCCCCAGCGCGGTTGACCGATTCCTTTACCGCCAGTGCTGCCAATTGCGATTTTTCGGCAATCTTCGCGGCGGCGGCCAGCGCCTCGTCCAGCAAAGCATCAGCCGTGACGATGCGCGATACCAGCCCCGCGCGTTCGGCCTCCGCTGCGTCCATAAACCTGCCCGTCAGGTGCATATCCATCGACTTGGCCTTGCCCACAGCGCGGGTCAGGCGCTGCGTGCCGCCCATGCCCGCCACGATGCCAAGGTTAATCTCGGGCTGGCCGAACTTGGCCGTATCAGCGGCAATAATGAAATCGCACAACAAAGCCAACTCGCACCCCCCGCCAAGGCAATAGCCTGCCACAGCCGCAATGATGGGCTTGCGCACCCGCGCAATCGCCTCGGCCTCTGGCCCAAACAAATCGTCAAAGAAAACTTCGGCAAAAACCTTATCCGCCATTTCGCGCACATCTGCCCCAGCGGCAAAAGCGCGGTCAGACCCCGTGATAACAATGCAGCGCACTGCGGCGTCTTTGTCTGCCGCGCCCAGCGCCCGCGCCAATTCCTGCATCATTTGGGTGTTTATGGCATTCATCGCCGCGGGGCGGTTTAGGGTGATTAGGGCGATCTTGTCTTTGATCTGCACAATCAACGTATCATAGGCCATGTCGTTTCCTTTTGTGATGCCGCTAGCTTTGGCAACGCGGGCAATAAAAACTAGACCGCCCCGATTGTACGATGCGCAGAATTTCTGCGCTGCAATGGTGGGTAAGGCAAGGCTCCCCCTCGCGGCCATAAACGGCAAAGGCGTGTTGAAAATAGCCAAGTTCCCCATCTGCCTGCCGATAATCGCGCAGGGATGACCCGCCTGCGGCAATCGCCTCGCCCAAAACGTCGCGGATGATGGGCACAAGGGCGGCGGCATCCTTCACCTCACCCGCAAGGCGATCTGGCGCAATACGGGCGCGGTGCAGCACCTCGCAAACATAGATGTTTCCCAGCCCTGCCACGATGCGCTGATCCAGCAGTGCCGATTTGATGGGTGTTTTGCGCCCTGCCAATTTCGCCGCCAAATAGGGGCCGTCGAAGCTATTTCCCAAAGGTTCTGGCCCAAGTCCCGCCAGAAGGGGGTGCGCCTCGGCCCCGATGGTTGCCATCAAATCCATCGCCCCAAATCGGCGCGGGTCGTTGAACGTCACCTTTGCGCCGCCCTCCATATGCAGCACCACATGGTCATGCTTTTGCGGGGCGGGGTGGGCGTGAACATACTCCCCAATCATCACCCCCGACACCAACATACGCCCCGACATGCCCAAATGGATCAGCAGCGTCTCACCCCTGTCCAGATCGGCCAGAATATACTTTGACCGCCGCCGCAGCGCCAAAACCCGCGCGCCCGTCAGCCGCGCGGCCATATCGGGCGGAAAGGGCCAGCGCAAATCTGCGCGGTTCACATCCGCCCGCGCAATAACCTGCCCCTCCATCGCGGGCAAAAGCCCTGCGCGCACGGTTTCCACTTCGGGTAATTCGGGCATTTCGGCCTTTGGACATTAGGGCGCATTGAGGCGCGGCAACTTAACCCCTATAAGTGGCAAATGCGCAGCAATCGGCAAGAGCAAATGAACGATACATCTACCACCCATTTCGGATTTCAAACCGTGCCCGAGGGCGACAAAGCGGGGATGGTGCATGGCGTTTTCACCCGTGTGGCCAGCAAGTACGACATTATGAATGATCTGATGTCGGCAGGGATGCACCGTTTATGGAAAGACGCGATGATGGATTGGCTGGCACCGCGTGCGGGTCAAAAACTGCTGGATGTCGCGGGCGGAACGGGCGATGTGGCCTTTCGGTTTTTGGGCCGCGCCGCAGGATCGACCGCAACCGTTTTGGATATGACCGAATCCATGCTGATCGCAGGGCGGCAACGCGCAGATGCCGAGGCGCTGGCCACGCGGCTGGATTGGATAGTCGGCGATGCCATGGCCCTGCCCTTTGCCGATAATTCGTTCGATGTTTACACAATTTCTTTTGGCATCCGAAACGTCACCCGCATCCCCGATGCATTGCGCGAGGCATACCGCGTGCTGCGCCCGGGCGGGCGGCTGATGGTGCTGGAATTCAGCCAAATTCCCAATGATTTGGCGCAATGGGTCTATGACCGATACAGCTTTAACGTGATACCCGTGATGGGGCAGATCGTGGCGAATGATCGCGATAGCTATCAGTATTTGGTTGAATCTATTCGTAAATTCCCAAATCAAGACAGCTTTGCCGCCATGATCCGCACGGCGGGGTTTGATCTGGTGTCTTACCGCAACCTCTCAATGGGCATTGCCGCGCTGCATTCGGGTTGGAAGATTTAGGTGCGCGGGCCGCATAATATTTGGCGGCTGATCCGCACAGGTGCCACCTTTGAACGGTCGGGCGCGATGGGGGCGGTTTTGCTGGCGCTGGATGCGCCGCCCCAGTTGCGGCTGGCGGCAAAGTTGCTGGGCTGGCCGTTCAAATGGCTGGGCCTGCGGGGCGATCCTGCCCTGCCGCCCGTGACCCGCGCCCTATCGGCGCTGGGGCCTGCCTATATCAAATTTGGCCAAACCCTTGCCACCCGACCCGATATTGTGGGCGAAGAATTGGCAGGGCAGCTGAAATATCTGCAAGACAAACTGCCCCCCTTTGGCATGGATGAGGCGCGCGCCGCGATTGAGGCAGATTTGGGCCGCCCCTTGGCCGATATGTTTGACGAGTTTTCGCAGCCCGTTGCCGCAGCCTCGATTGCCCAAGTCCACCGCGCCCGCCTGCGCGCGACAGGGGCGGATGTGGCGGTAAAGGTACTGCGCCCAGGGATAGAACGCGCCTTTCGCCGCGATGTGGATGCGTTTTATTTTGCCGCCCGCACGATCGAGGTTTTGGCCCCCTTTGCCCGCCGCCTTCGCCCCACCGAAGTGATTGCGCATTTTGAAAGCGTGGTGATGGCCGAGCTTGATCTGCGGCTAGAGGCGGCGGCAGCCAGCGAATTTGCCGAAAATACCAAACATGACGCGGGCTTTTCTGTGCCCCTGCCCGTGTGGGATTATTCGGGGCGGCGGGTGATGACGCTAGCATGGGTAAACAGCCCGTCCATGTCAGATACCGCATCGGTTGACGCGCTGATTGACGCGGGCGTTGTTGACCGCAGTGAATTGGGCGCGCGTGTGCTGCAACTGTTCCTATCGCATGCGCTGCGCGATGGGCTGTTTCACGGCGATATGCACCAAGGCAATCTGAAAGTGGCCGCGAA
>CAXNEP010000009.1:0-18606 GCA_964200865.1 Cypionkella sp.
GTGCGTCAAGGCAAAGTGATCGAGTTGGATTTGGCCGAGACCGATGCAGCCCGCGCCCGCGCCGATGTGACCGCGATGTGCGATAAGCTTTTGGCAAATGTCGTGATCGAAAGCTATCAGATCGAAATTCTTTAACGCGCGGGGGCGGGTATGAAAGCTGCTGTCATCACCTTTCCGGGTTCCAACTGCGACCGCGATTTGGCTGTGGCCTTTGAACATGCGGGCTTTGATGTGGCGCGGGTTTGGCACAAAGACACCGATCTGCCTGCGGGCGTGGATGTTGTGGGGGTTCCGGGTGGGTTTTCCTTTGGCGATTATCTGCGCTGCGGCGCGATTGCCGCGCAAAGCCCGATTGCAGCGGCGGTGCGCACCCATGCGGCCAAGGGCGGCTATGTATTGGGCATTTGCAACGGCTTTCAGGTTATCACCGAAATGGGCCTGCTGCCCGGTGCGCTGATGCGCAATGCAGGGCTGAAATTTATCTGCAAATCGGTGGATTTGGTTGTGGCCAGCGCGTCAAGCCCGTTCACCAGTGCCTACGCGGCGGGCCAAACCATTTCCCTGCCCATTGCGCACCATGATGGCAATTATACCATCGATGCGGATGGGCTTGCCCGCCTGCACGGCGAAGATCGCATTGCCCTGCGCTATCGCAGCAATCCCAACGGATCGATGGGCGATATCGCGGGGGTACTATCGGAAAACCGCCGCGTTTTGGGCATGATGCCGCATCCCGAACGTGCGGTTGATGCGCGGGTGGGCGGCACTGATGGCGCAGGGGTGTTCGCCAGCATCTTAGGCGAAATGGCGCTTGTCTGATCGCGCAGGCTTGAGGCTGCGCAACCGCGCGCCTAATCTGAGCCCATGAGAATACCTACGCAGCGGCAGGTTGTTTTGCCCCAAACCGATGAGGATGACGAGGCGCAGGGCCAAGCCGCCCCTGCATCTTGGCGCATTCGCTTGGTTTATACTGGGCTGGCCTTGATTGGTCTGCTGATTGTCTTTATCACCAATAACCTGCTGACCGAACGGTTTTCCGAAACCACCCGCAACCGCGCCGAGTTGCGCCTTGCGCTGTATTCGGGCAATATTCTGGCCGATTTGCAACGATCATCCGTGGTGCCGTTGCTGCTGTCGGGCGATCCTGCGCTGATCGCTGCGCTGAATGAGGGCGTCTACACCGCCACCACCCGCCGCCTGATTGCGGTTAAGCGCGAAATCGGTGTGGCCTCGATAATGCTACTGGACGGTGACGGGCGCGTTGTGGGCGCAACCGACCGCAATGTGCTGGGGCAAAATCTGCGCGCCGCGGCCTATTTTGTGGCGGCGCAACGATCGAACGAGACGATTTTTACCGCGACACCGCGCGATGGCGGGGCGTTTGACTTCACCTATGCGCGCCGCGTTGTGCAAGACGGGCGCAATCTGGGCGTGATCGTTGTGGCCGCCGATTTGATGAAGCACGAGCGCACTTGGGCCAGTTTGCAAGATTCGGTGTTGGTGACCAACAGCGAAGGCGTGGTGATTTTGGCATCCAACCATCGCTGGCGCGGCAAGGCAGTGGATGCGGCGCTGACATCGCTTGATGGGGCGGGAGCGGTGGCACGCGCGCTGTCCAGCGCGACCGATTGGGCCAAAGACCCGCCAGATGCCTATCTGTCTGGCGAAGCGGTGATGCGCACGGAAACGCGCATGACCTTTCAGGGCTGGCGCATGGTGGATTTCACCGCCTATGACTCTGTACGCGCGCAGGTCAATGGGGTGATCGCGCTGGAAATCATGGCGATGGCGATTTTTTCGGCGGTACTGTTTTACATGTCCTCGCGCCGCGCAAAATCGCAATCGGTGGTGCTTTTGCGCGAATCAGTGGAACTGCGCAAGCTGAACGCGCGGTTGAACCGCGAGATTGCCAAGCGGGAAAAGGTGCAAAAAACGCTAGAGGTGGCTGAAACCTCGCTGGCGCAATCATCAAAACTGGCGGCTTTGGGCGAAATGTCGGCGGCGGTTAGCCACGAATTGAACCAACCGCTGGCCGCGATGAAAACCTATTTGGCGGGCGCGCGCCTGCTGCTAGAACGCAAACGGCCAGACGAGGCGCTGTCATCTTTCCAGCGCATCGATGATTTGATCGACCGCATGGGCGCCATCACGCGGCAGCTGAAATCATATGCCCGCAAGGGTGGTGATGCGGTGGAAGCGGTCGATCTGCGCGCCTGCCTGTCATCGGCGCTGTCGATGATGGAACCGCAGCTAAAAACCCGCGCGCTGCGCATCAGCCGCACTTTGCCGCGCACGCCTGTAATGGTGATGGCAGACCGCTTGCGGCTTGAACAGGTGATTATAAACCTGCTGCGCAACGCGCTGGATGCGACCAAAGATGTCGCTGATCCATCGGTGGAATTGCTGATGACAGTTGGCGATACTGCCGTTCTATCGGTGCGCGACAATGGCACGGGTATCAAAGACCCATCGGCCATTTTTGAACCGTTCTATACCACCAAGAAACAGGGTGAGGGCGTGGGCCTTGGGCTGGCGATTTCATCCAGCATAATGGCAGATTTGGGCGGGCGGCTTACCGCGCGCAACGCAGGCGGCGGCGCGGTGGGCGCAAACGGGGCCGCCGCAACGGGCGGCGCAATTTTTGATATCATCCTTCCCCTTTTGGGAAGCAAGGCAAAGGCAGCGGAGTAAAATATGGCACGGGCATTAAAAGTGGCGATTGTGGATGATGAAGCCGATATGCGCCAATCAATCAGCCAGTGGCTGGCCCTGTCGGGGTTTGACACCGAAACCTATGACAGCGCGGATGAGGCGCTGAAACATATCACCGCCGATTACGAAGGCATTGTTGTGTCGGACATCAAAATGCCGGGCATGGATGGTATGGCCTTTCTCAAACGCCTAATGACAATGGATTCGGGCCTGCCTGTTATTTTGATCACAGGGCACGGCGATGTGCCGATGGCGGTCGAGGCGATGCGGGTGGGCGCGTTCGACTTTCTGGAAAAGCCGTTTAACCCTGATCGCATGACTGAACTTGCCAAACGCGCCACTTCGGCGCGCCGCCTCACGCTGGATGCGCGCGCGCTGCGCCGCGAATTGGCCGATGGGTCGGTTTTGATGAAAAAGCTGGTGGGCACCTCCCCCGCGATGGAACGCCTGCGCGAGGATATTTTGGATTTCGGCCAAGCCGACAGCCATGTGCTGATTGATGGTGAAACGGGCACGGGTAAAACGCTGGTTGCCCATGCGCTGCACGCCGTGGGGCCGCGCGCGGCACGCAAATTTGTGACCATTTCCTGCGCCGCCTATAGCGAAGATCAACTGGCCGCCCGCGTTTTTGGCCCCAGCGAAGATGGCGCGCTGCCCTTGGTCGAGGAAGCGCGAGGCGGCACGCTGTGCCTTGAAGATATCGAAGAGCTGAGCCACGCGCTGCAATCGCGCCTGCTAACGCTGATTAACGAGCAGGGCCTGCCGCCTGAAACCCGCATTATAGCCATTTGCAATGAACACGGGCAGGGCAAAAAGCTGGACGATATCCTGCGCCCCGATTTGTTTTTCCGCCTTGGTGCGATGACCATTTTGTGCCCGCCTTTGCGCGCGCGCGGCGAAGATATTCTGACGCTGTTCAATTCGGCGGCGGCAGATTATGCCGATGAATACGGCTGCGATGCGCCGCAAGTCTCCGCCCAAGAGGCGGCAGAACTGTTGCAAGCGCCTTGGCCCGGCAATGTGCGCCAACTGGTCAACATCGCCGAACGCGCTGTGCTGCAAAGCAGGCGCGGCACGGGCAGCATCGCCTCGCTTTTGATGGCCGACAACGAAGCCTCTGGCCTTGCCATGACCACCGAAGGCAAACCGCTAAAGGATTATGTCGATGACTTTGAACGCATGCTGATTGACAGCACCATGCGCCGCCATAAGGGCAGCATCGCCGCAGTGATGGATGAACTTTGCCTGCCGCGCCGCACGCTGAACGAAAAAATGGCCAAATATGGCCTGCAGCGCGGGGATTATGTCTAGGGCGAAGCAGGGGGCGTACGCGCGCGCGCTAATACGGGAAGCATGCTTCCCATGTTGGGATATTTGCAGAGTTAGGAAGAGACATGGCTTCTGCCTGTTTCCTTGCTCGAAAAATATCCTCAGGGGGGGTCTGTGAAGGCTCGCCTTCATATACGGGGGCGCGTGCGCGCCCTTTTTGCCGCCAGATCAGCGCGCAGACAGGAATTGTTGAGGACAGATTTACATCCACCGTGGGCTGCAAATACTGCGCGCTATCCCTTGATTTTACGCAAAGCGGGCCCACAGTTCTAACTATGGAAACATCGCTTCTTTCGACAATTATTGCCAGTATCGTCACCGCTTTTGTCTTTGGCATGGTGGCCAAAAAACTGCGCCTGCCTGCAATTTTTGGCTATTTGCTGGCGGGCATAGCCATTGGCCCCTACACGCCCGGATTTGTCGCTGATGTGGCTTTGGCCAAGCAATTGGCGGAAATTGGCATTATTTTGCTGATGTTCGGCGTGGGTTTGCATTTTTCGATCAGGGATTTGATCGAAAGCCGCAAGATTGCCCTGCCAGGCGCTTTGGTGCAAATGGCGGTGGCCACGGTGGTTGGCGCGGGTGTGGCCATATCTTTGGCTTTTCCCTATCGGTGGCCAGTACGATTGTACTGCTGCGCTCGCTAGAGGCGCGGGGCCTGACCAAAAGCGCGGGCGGAAAGCTGGCGGTGTCTTGGCTGATTGTGGAAGATATCGCCATGGTATTTGCGCTGGTCATGCTGCCCGTCGTTGCGCAGGCTGCAACGGCGGGGGTGGATCTGGCCTCGATTTCCGTGGCCGCATTGTCGGTGGTGTTCAAAGTCTTTGGTTTTTTTGCCTTTATGTTCATCGTGGGGCGCAAGTTTTTGCCTTGGCTTTTCACGCAAATTGCCAAAACAGACTCGGTCGAGTTGACGACTTTGGGCACGCTGGCAATTGCGCTGGGCTTTGCTTTGGTAGCTTACGTGGTCTTTGATGCCTCGTTCGCGCTGGGCGCGTTTCTGGCTGGGGTGATGCTGAACGAAAGCCCCCTTGGCCGCAAATCGGCAGAAACCACATTGCCGATCCGTGACACATTTTCGGTTTTGTTCTTTGTCTCGGTCGGGATGTTGTTTGATCCCAGCACTATGATAACGCAACCCTTGGGCGTATTGGCCACTTTTTTCACCATTGTTGTGGCCAAATCACTGGCGGCCTTTGCCACGACGCGCCTGTTTGGTCTGCCCAAAGAGGTTGGCCTGCCCGTGGCGATTGGCCTTGCGCAGATTGGCGAATTTTCCTTTATTTTGGGCGGGCTGGCCATAGTGAATGGCCTGATTTCGCAGGATTTGTATGGGCTTATCTTGGCGGGGGCGATGCTGTCTATCGTGGTCAATCCGTTCCTATTTCGCTGGTATGACCGCAAAATCACTGGCAACTCTGCCGCGCGCGCCGAAAACACACCTAAAAGTTGAACCGATGTTTCCCCTTTCGCGACAATTACCCATTGCCCTTTGGCCCCAATTGCCGCTAGGGTTGGGGCAGGCGGTATGGTGCTGCCAAGAAATTCTCTGCCCCATGCGCATAGGTGTGAAATTACGCCGCGCAAACAGGCAGCCGGATTGGCCAACCCTGGCCAGATAAACACCCGCAAGTGCCTGATATGATGGCGCAAAACGGGGTCAGCTTAGGCGGGCAGCGTGCTGCCTGAACATCAACGCGATGAGACGCGAGGCGACAGAAACCCAATTGCAGACCTGCCCAATGGGCGGCGCGCAGAGGTTTGGCCCGCACCTATTCGCCCAAACAAGACGCCCCCCCACACGAATGACCAGCCCTGACGCGCATTTAAACAGCGCGGCAAGGCCCATTTCGCGCAGGCGGCGCAATGGATTATCATGTCAAAGAAAATGCTTATCGACGCCACCCATGCCGAGGAGACACGGGTTGTTGTGGTGGACGGAAATCGTGTTGAAGAATTCGATTTTGAGACAATAAACAAACGCCAACTTGCGGGAAATATCTATCTGGCCAAAGTGACGCGGGTTGAACCCTCGCTTCAGGCGGCCTTCGTGGATTACGGCGGCAATCGCCATGGGTTTTTGGCATTTGCCGAAATTCACCCCGATTATTACCAAATCCCGCTGGCCGACCGCAAAGCGCTGCTAGAAGAAGAGCGCGCTTTTGCCCGTGCCGAGGAAGAGGAAGAAAATCGCCGCGCCCGCCCCCGTGAAGATCGGCGCGAAGAGCGGCGTGATGAAGGTTCCCGCGAAGGTGGGCGCGAAGGTGGCGGGCGCAATGATCGCCGTTCGCGCGGGCGCGGGCGTGATCGCCGCGCTGCCCCTGCGACCGAGGCGGGCGAGGGCGGTATTGAAGCAATTGAAGCCGATGCAAACACGCCAACCATGGCCGAAAGCGCCAATACTGATGCGGTGCTAACAGGCCCAGAGCCCATGGCAGAGGACGATGCACCCGCAACGCCGTCGGGGATGGAAGTGGTTGATTTGGGCGATGATGGCGATCACGTTGCCGATGATCACAGCCACGGCGATGATCACGATCACGATCACCATCACGGGCACGATCACATCCATGATCACAGCGACGATCACATACACTCAGACGATCATGCCAATCATGATGCCCCCACGGGCGCATCGACATCGGAAGAAACCACGTCCGATGATGCCCATTTGGGCCACAGCCACGATTCGGACACAGCCCATAACGAAGAGGGCGCTTTCCGCGCCATCGATCACGCGTCCGACAGCGATGATGATATAGAATCGGTTGCTGAAGAGGACATCGCCGAAGAAATCTCGGCCCCCCGCCGCCCTCGCGCGCGGCGCTATAAAATTCAAGAAGTGATCAAAGTGCGCCAGATTATGCTGGTGCAAGTGGTCAAGGAAGAGCGTGGCAATAAGGGCGCGGCGCTGACAACCTATCTGTCGCTGGCGGGGCGCTATTGCGTGTTGATGCCCAACACGGCGCGCGGGGGCGGCATTTCGCGCAAAATCGTCCAAGCCGCCGACCGCAAAAAACTAAAAGAAATCGCTCAAGAGATCGAAGTACCAGAAGGCGCAGGCCTGATCATTCGCACCGCAGGTGCAAAACGCACCAAGCCCGAGATCAAGCGCGATTATGAATACCTGATGCGCCTGTGGGAGCAAATCCGCGAGTTGACCCTGAAATCAATGGCCCCCGCCGCGATTTACGAGGAAGGCGATCTGATCAAACGCACGATCCGCGATTTGTACTCATCGGAAATCGACGAGATTTTGGTCGAAGGCGAAGGCGGCTATCGCACGGCCAAAGACTTTATGCGCATGATCATGCCTGCCCATGCCAAGCAGGTTGTCCGCTATGCCGACCCAACGCCGCTGTTCGCGCGCTATGGCGTGGAAAGCTATCTTTCGGGCATGTTTAACCCCACAGTGCAGCTGAAATCGGGCGGCTATATTGTAATTGGCATCACCGAGGCGCTTGTGGCGATTGACGTCAACTCGGGCCGCGCGACCAAGGAAGGCAGCATCGAAGACACGGCGCTGAAAACCAACCTAGAGGCCGCCGAAGAGGTTGCCCGCCAATTGCGCCTGCGCGATTTGGCAGGGCTGATCGTGATCGATTTTATCGACATGGAAGAACGGCGCAACAACGCCTCGGTCGAAAAGCGGCTGAAAGACCGTTTGAAAACCGACCGAGCGCGCATTCAAGTGGGCCGCATTTCGGGCTTTGGCCTGATGGAAATGTCGCGCCAACGCCTGCGCCCGGGGATGTTGGAAAGCACCACGCAGCCTTGCGCGCATTGCCATGGCACGGGCCTGATCCGCAGCGATGACAGCCTTGGTTTGCAAGTGCTGCGCGCTTTGGAAGAAGAAGGCACGCGCAAGCGTTCGCGCGAGGTGCTGCTGCGCGCGCCGATTGGGATTGTGAATTTCCTGATCAATCAAAAGCGCGAACATATCGCCCAGATCGAATCGCGCACGGGCATGTCGGTGCGTATCGAATGCGACCCCGCCATGATTAGCCCAGATTTCACCATCGAAAAATTCAAAACTGCCACGCGGGCGGTGATTGGCAGCTCGTCGGTGATTTCGGGCAATGCCAGCCTGATGGGCGCGCCTGTTACCGAAGAAGAGCTGGAAGACGAGGTGTTGGACGACATCGCCGAGGATGAGGCCGAGGATGCAGGCGATGATGCCGCCAGCGGCGAGGCGAAGCCCGAAGGCAAGGCCGATGGGGCGGGGGATGGGGGCAAAAAACGCCGCCGCCGCCGCCGCCGCAAGCCCCGCAACGGGGCACAAGGCAGCGAGGGCAGTGATACCGCGCCATCGGGCGAAGGCGATGATGAGGATGACGGCGAAAATGACGAGGCGGCCAGCGAGGGCGCAGATGCCTTAACTGACGCGCAGCAAGATGCCGCTGCGCCAGCGGCACCGATTGAAAAGCCAAAGCGCGGCCGCGCCCCGCGTGGTGGCAAAAAGGCAGACGCATCTGCAGAAGTGGCCAGCGCGCCTGCTGATCTACAGGCTGTGGGCGCAGAGCCTGCCACTGCCGAAGCCGCCGTGGCCGAAGCTTTTGGCGCGACCGTTGACGCACCAGCAGAACCCGCTGTAAAGTCAGCCCGTGGCCGCGCCAAGACAAAGGCCGATGATGCAGATGCTGGCGGCGAACCCAAGGCCAAACCCGCCCGCGCCCCGCGCGCCGCAAAGGCCAAGGACGTGGGTGAAGTAGTGGTCGAACACGCCATTGCACCCGATGCAGCCGCCCCGCCTGCACCCGAGCCCGCCGCGCCAGTGGCCGAGGCCCCCGCCGCCCCCGCGCCTGAGCCCGCGCCAGACAAGCCGCGCAAAAAGGGCTGGTGGAGCAGCAAGTCCTAAGCCATTGATTTTTGGTAAATGATAGGGGCAGGGGGCAACCTCTGCCCCTTTTTCATGCCCCGCAGCGGATCAGATAGGCCTGCCCCCCCGCCACGGGCGCTGCCCCCAGAAATGCATGCCCCGTGGTGGCGCAAAAATGGGGTAGATCAATGGCTGCCATTTCGTCCGATGCCAACACGCGCAGTACTTGCCCCGCCGCCATGCCCGCGAGCACCTTTCGGCTTCGCAGCACGGGCAGGGGGCACAGCAGCCCTAGGCAATCGACCTCTACATCCCATTCCATCACATGCCCTTTCACATAGGCTTAAATATCCGCGCCGCACGCACCTTTCAGCCCTGCCCACGTATCTGTGACAATCGCGCCCTTAACGCAGCCCCAGTTCTGCGCTATCAGAGGCAAAAAGGGAATCCCGATGTTCGGCATAGATATCTTAGACGCCAGCCTTTTGCCCAGCCTGATCGTCGCGCTGATTGCGGGGGGACTGTCGTTTTTGTCGCCCTGCGTGCTGCCGATTGTGCCGCCCTATCTGGCCTATATGTCGGGCATTTCAGTGGGCGAGATGAAAACAGGCCGCAGCCCGATTATGGCGGCGCTGTTTTTTGTGCTGGGCCTGTCGACCATATTCCTGCTGATGGGGTTGGCGGCATCGGCCTTTGGCGCGTTTTTTCTGGGCAATGCGGCGTGGTTCAATACGGCAGCGGCCCTAGTTATCATGACATTTGGCACGCATTTCATCGGAATTTTCCGCATATCCATTCTTGACCGCGATCTGCGCATGGATGCGGGCGCGCAGGGCGGCACGGCCTTTGGCGCCTATGTTTTGGGCCTTGCCTTTGCATTTGGCTGGACGCCCTGTATCGGCCCGCAATTGGGCGCAATTCTAACCCTTGCCGCGCAAGAGGGGGACGCCGCGCGCGCCACCGCCCTGCTTGGGGCCTATGCACTGGGCCTTGGTATTCCGTTCCTGCTGGTTGCAGCCTTTTTCGCGCGCCTCTCGCCCATGGTCGATTTCCTAAAACGCCACGGCCAGCGGATTGAGCGGATTATGGGCCTGATGCTGTGGACAATTGGCCTTTTGATGCTGACGGGCGGGTTTTCGGCTATGTCTTTTTGGCTGCTGGATAACATCCCCTTCCTTGCCAGCTTGGGCTAGCTCGCGCTAGGGTGGCATATGTCTTATGCGCCCCCACCCGCCCCCAGCCCAAAACCCTTTCGCAGAAAGGTGTTCTATATTCCGGGCTATGACCCTTTTCCGCCCCGTCGCTACCGCGAGCTATATCGCGCCGAAGGCGCGGCGCAGGCGGCGATTTCGGGATACAGCATAACCATGCAGCCCAGCCCGCCGCGCAAAAAGGGGTCGGACGCCCCCTATGGCTGGCAGGCGGTGGGCGTGATTGATGGGGCAACTGCGCATGTGGATATGGAGGTGATGATTTGGTCTGACATCGTCAAATCATCCATGAATGACGGTATTTTGGCGACCTATTGGCAGATGATCAGCACGATGTGGGTCTATTTCGCATCTGGTGCGTTTTTTCGCCAAATGCGCCTGCGCAAAGGGCCGACGGTAGCCGCGCTGTATCCTGTGCTGCATCTGGTGGGGCAAGCGCTGATTGCCACAGTGATTGGCCTTTTGGTGGCTTGGGCGTTTTCCTATATCCATCCTGTTCTCGAGGTGTTGGGGCTGATCGCCGCCTATGGATTTTTGGCGCTGGCCAAGAAATACGATCATCACATTTTGGCCCATTACCTGATGCATGATTTCGCTTTCTCTGCGCAGTATTGGGGGGCCTATCCGCCTGAATTATCGGCGCGGATGGACATATTCGCCGCCCGTATTCAGCAAAGTCTGTCGGGCGATTTTGACGAGGTGCTGATCGTTGGCCACTCGTCGGGGGCCTATATGGGGGTTACGATACTGTCGGATATCCTGCGCGCGGGCCTGCCCGAAAAGCGCCCCGAGATCAGCTTTCTAACCCTTGGCCAAGTGGTGCCGATGGTGTCGTTCCTGCCCCGCGCGCGCCGCCTGCGCGGTGATTTGCAGTATCTGTGCCAGCGCGGCGAGGTCACCTGGGTTGATGTCACCGCCCCAGGCGATGGCTGCGCCTTCGCGCTGTGTGATCCTGTGGCGGTCACGGGGCTTGCCCCGCGCGGCCAAAAATGGCCGCTGATCGTGTCTTGCGCCTTTACGCAAACGCTTGCCCCAGAAACTTGGGCCAAGCTGCGGTATAAGTTTTTCCGCCTGCATTTCCAATATATGTGCGCGTTCGACCGCGTGGGGCATTACGATTACTTCCGCATCACCGCAGGGCCGCAAACACTGGCGCAGCGCTATGCGGGGGTGGCCCCTTCGCCCCAGCGCATCACAAAGGCGCTGTCATACTATCGGGATATCGCATGACCGATTTGCCGCCCAAGCCTAACCCGCGCGCGCCGCGCGTGTCCTTATGGGCCTATATGCGGCTGTTTCGGCGCGACATTCTGTCGGCCCAGCCACAACGCCTGTACCGCGCATGGATGGCCGAATTTCGCACGCTGTTTTTCCGCAGCTATATGATCAACGATCCCGCGCTGATTGCGCGCGTGCTGCGCGATGCCCCCGATTTGTTCCCCAAATCAAACCGCATCCGCGAGGGGCTGGCCCCGCTGCTGGGCAATTCGGTATTTGTGACCAATGGGGATGAATGGAAGCGCCAGCGCCGCATCATTGACCCCGCCTTTGAAGGGGGCCGTTTGCGCGATACTTTCCCCGCCATGCTGGCCGCAGGGCAGGCGGCTGTAGGGCGGATGGGCGCGAGGGCGGCGCAGGGCGAGGTTGAGATCGAGGCTGTTACATCCCACCTTGCCGCCGATGTGATCTTTCGCACGTTGTTTTCCATTCCCATTGAAGATGAAACTGCATGGGCGGTGTTTTCCGAGTTCAAAGCCTATCAGCGCAGCCAGCCATTGCTAAATTTGGCGGCCTTTATCCCGCTGCCCCAATGGCTGCCCAATTCCATTCGGCGCGCACATCGGCGCGAAACCTTGACCTCGGCCCAGAAAATCCGTGCGCTGATTACGCAGCTGACCCTTGCGCGGGCGGATGATATTTCGGCAGGCCGCGCGCCCAATGATCTGGCAACCAAGATCATGACCACCGTCGACCCTGTCACAGGCAAAGGGTTTGCGCCCGATCAGATGGTCGACCAAGTGGCCATTTTCTTTTTGGCGGGCCATGAAACCAGCGCATCTGCGCTGGCATGGGGGCTGTATCTGCTGGCGCTTTACCCCGACATTCAGAACCAAGTCGCTGCTGAAGGCGCGGCGTTGGGCGATGCGCCGACCTTCTCTGATCTATCCAAACTGCGCGTCACCCGCGATGTGTTCCGCGAAACCTTGCGCCTGTATCCGCCTGTGCCGATGATGGTGCGCCAGAATGTGCAAAAGGAAACCTTTCGCGAAAGGGTGGTCAAGCGCGGCGCGCAGATTGTCATCTCGCCATGGCATTTGCACCGCCACGAACGGCTATGGGCCAATCCTGATGCGTTTGATCCCGCAAGATGGTCGCGCGAAGAAACGAAGGCTAGCCAGCAGGGTGCCTTTATCCCCTTTTCCGCGGGCCCGCGTGTGTGCACAGGGGCAGGCTTTGCCATGGCCGAAGGGGTCTTGCTGCTGGCCCTACTGGCCCGCGCCTTTGTGTTTACGCCCCTGCTAAATCGCCCGCCCGTGCCTGTGGCGCATCTGACAGTGCGCGGGCGCGATGGGATATGGCTGGATGTACGGCCAAGGGCGTAAGGGGGGCTTTCCGCCCCCCACTCGCTGCGCTCGTCCCCCCCGAGGATATTTTTCGAGCAAGGAAGCATGCAGAAAAATTAAACTTCCTCGCTCTGGAAATATCCTGCGGGGGTGAGGGCCAAAGGCCCGAGGGGGCCGCATAGGCCCCCTTGGTGGTTACAAAAGCGACATCTGGCCAAGGGGCGGCTGAAACTGGCTGCAATCGAAATCTGGCAGGCGGTGGGCAAGGTTTAACCTTTTGCGGGCTGCGGTAAAGCGTTGGGCCAGCAGATCGGCCCACAAGCCCGTGCCGCGCATTCTTTTGCCAAACTCGGGATCATAATCGCGCCCGCCCTGCATCTCGCGCATGCGGGCCATGACTTTGGACGCCTGTCCGCCTGCGCAACGCGCCAGCCAGTTTTGAAACAGCGGGGAGACTTCGCGCGGCAGGCGCAGGGGGATATAGCTGGCGGCAATTGCGCCAGCATCGCGGGCCGCCGTGAGGATGCCTTCCAATTCGTGATCGGTCAGCGCGGGGATCACGGGCGCGATCATCACCCGCACCTGCACGCCCACCGCTGCCAGCGCCGCAATAGTGGCAAGACGCTGGGCGGGGGCGGGCGCGCGCGGCTCTAACTTGCGCGACAGGGCCGCGTCTAGCGTGGTGATGGAAATCCCCACGCCGCACAGGTTTTGCGCGGCCAGTTCGCCCAGCACCCCAGCATCGCGGGCAATCAGCGCGCCTTTGGTGGTGATGGCGACGGGATGGCGGGTGCGGGCCAGAACGCCAAAAATTTGCGGCATCAGGGCATAGTCCGCCTCTATCGGCTGATAGGGGTCTGTATTGGTGCCAATGGCGATGGGGGCTGCGCGGTAGGATTTGGCTGACAACTCCCGCGCCAGAACATCGGCAATATTGGGCCGTGCGATCAGGCGACTTTCAAAATCTAGCCCCGGTGACATGTTAAGATAGGCATGAGAGGGCCGCGCAAAGCAATAGCTGCACCCATGCTCGCACCCGCGATAGGGGTTGATGGAGCGGTCAAACGGCAGGTCGGGCGAGCGGTTATAGCTGATTGCCGTGCGCGCGACCTCGTCCCGCACCTCGGTGCGCAAAACGCGCGTATCCCTGGCATCCCAGCCATCATCCACGGCCACGCGCGCGGCCCCTTCAAACCGCCCCACGGCGTTTTCATAGGTGCCGCGCCCACGCAGCCGCACCCCTTTGGGCACTGTTTCATCACCATCCATCCCGCCATTATAGAACAAAATACGAACATTTAAAGCGCGAATTGCGCCAGCGGCCCCTTGAAGTCGGGATTTACTTAGGCCATGTCGGTATTAAAGAAGTTGCCCGCCCCAAGGCGGCGCATCACTATGCCAAAGCTAAGCCAGCAAAAGGAATGCCCATAATGGCCGACGACGAAATCATCCTGTCCGAATTGTCCGACGATGAGCTGGTCTTGCAAATGCACGACGATCTTTACGATGGCCTGAAAGAGGAAATCGAAGAGGGCGTGAATATTCTAATCGCGCGCGGCTGGACGCCCTATGACGTGCTGACCAAGGCGCTGGTTGCGGGGATGACGATTGTGGGCGCAGACTTCCGCGATGGTATCCTGTTCGTGCCCGAAGTGCTGCTGGCCGCCAATGCGATGAAGGGCGGGATGTTTATCCTCAAACCGCTGCTGGTGGAAACGGGCGCGCCGCGTATGGGCAAAATGGTGATCGGCACGGTGAAGGGCGATATCCACGACATCGGCAAAAACCTTGTCGGTATGATGATGGAAGGCGCGGGCTTTGAAGTGCGCGATCTGGGTATCAACAACTCGGTCGAGAAGTATCTGGAAGCGATTGAACAGGAACAGCCCGATATTCTGGGCATGTCCGCCCTGCTGACCACGACCATGCCCTATATGAAGGTGGTGATCGACACGCTGAAAGAAAAAGGGATGCGCGATGATTACATCGTGCTTGTCGGCGGCGCGCCTTTGAACGAGGAGTTCGGGCGGGCGATTGGCGCAGACGCCTATTGCCGCGATGCGGCTGTGGCCGTTGAGACGGCGAAGGCGCTGGTGCTGAGGAAGCATAATCAGGCGGCTGTTTAGCGGCTGCGGGACGGCTGAGAGAGATGGGAAAGCCCTGCGTAAGCGGGGCTTTTTTGTTTGGGGGGTTACTTAATGAATGGTGGAATTTTTAGTGCTGTTAGCAACAAGTCATACATCACAGAAATATTGAAATAGAGCACAACTATTGCAAACGAATTGAAAAACCCTTGAGACGTGGGCGAACAAGCAAGAACTGGCTTCAAGATCACCAAAAAAAGCGCGAAAATAAATGCCAAAACTAAAGAGATGCTTGATTTCTTTATCGCGGCAATTGTGCTCGGTAGCGATCTTCCCGATCGTTCAGTATACTCAATCAATTTGAAATGAATGTTGACAGCACTCGCAAGCGAGATAGAAATCATAAATCCCAATACCGAAAGAAAGTCAGTATCCAAAAAACCTGCGAGAAATTCGTTCTGGTCACTCAGAACTGATGGATAAAACTTACTTATCGTCAGTAGGCCCAACGTCAGGATCACTAGGATCAACCACGGAAGGGCTTTCTTTATTTGAAGAATCATCATTTTCCCTCCCTAGAATTGAATGCCACAGCTTGCTTAAATAGCTCGATTTATCTTCTTGGTCAGTGGCCAGCTTTGGAACTTCGGTCTTCTTTTGCTTTCGTTTTGACGAAAAGTGTTTCCCATTTGTGGCTTTCGCACTAACGTCGCCAGCGCCTCTTTCCGCGTAGTCTACCCCGTCTTTTACTCTTTTTGAATTGGCCTTTACGAAATCATTGCTCTCGAACTGGATTATAACCCTCTCGGCACCCGTATCCGACCTCGTATCCTTTAATTCACGATCCAATTCGGTGGCCGCGCCCCACATATTCGGCGCTGCAAAATCAAATTTAACGTATCGCAGGCGGTTATTGTTTGCCTCAGCAAATGCCCAAAATGAACTGCCGTCAAAGATTGGATCAAACTGAATGTTGTAGGGGCGATCTGGCCGCTGGTTTACATGGTCAAAAATGCGTTTCAAGAGCGCATTCGGAAGGCCAACAACATCATGTTCGACCGCTATTCTTTGGCCAATTCTGTTTGGTGTTGGGTCAAGCACCACATAGGCACCTTGCCACTCGCTTTTTTGTATTTCAGCGCCACCGCGCTCAGGAGGTTCGTGCAAAACGTGAGTTAACTCCTTCTGGATCACGCCCATCATTATATCTGGCTCAGGACTATTCTGTGGCACCCAATGGATTTGATCGTCTGCGCGATAGGGCACTGCAAATGTCTGATTGAAAACTAATCTAAGCCATTGTTCCCGTGATATTTTTCGTGTTTCAAAGTCGTATTGAGAAACTGGCATGAGGCTCAGGTGGAACAGTGAAAACTTGGTTGATGCCACAACATTACTCCAAAAGAGAGCGCACTCTCAGTGCGACGAGATAGTCACTTTTGCTTATCTTTTTACACCCTAAACGCGAACCGCACCCTTCGCAACATCCCCCCTTCCATTCCCCCCAAAACCCCCTACATTCCCCTTAACGGGAGAAACATCATGCCACTGACGCATTTCCTATCTATGATTGCTTTTGTCATCATCGCGGCGGCCGCCACTGTGCTGGGGATGCAGGCGCTCGGCTTGCCGCTGGCCGTCATGGGCCTGATTGCGCTGATCGCGGCGGTCACGTTGCGGGCGACTTTGTGGCGGTAAGCCTGCCAGATGATACCGCGCTGACCGAGGCGGGGTTTGCGGATACGGCCCCACAGGCCAGCACGGGCCGCGTGCTGCTGATTGCCTGCGGGGCGCTGGCGCATGAGGTTCTCGCCGTCAAAAGGGCAGGGGGCTGGGATCACCTAGACCTGCACTGCCTGCCCGCCAAACTGCATCTCTACCCCGACCAGATCACCCCCGCCGTCACCGCGATGGTTGAAGCCAAGCGCGCGGATTACGCCGCCATCTATATCCTATACGCCGATTGCGGCACGGGCGGGCTGCTGGCCGCCGAATGCGCGCGTTTGGGCGTGGAGATGATTGCAGGCCCGCATTGCTATAGTTTCTATCAGGGCAATGACGATTTTGCAGCGCGCGGCGACGAAGACATGACCGCCTTTTTCTTAACCGATTTTCTGGTGCGCCAGTTTGATGCCTTTGTCTGGCGGCCCATGGGGCTGGATCGCCACCCGCAATTGCGCGATATGTATTTTGGCAATTACACGCGGCTGATCTATCAGGCGCAGACGGATGATCCTGCTTTGGGCGCAAAGGCGCAAGATTGCGCGCAGCGGCTCGGGCTGGCCTATGAACGGCGCGCCACGGGCTATGGCGATTTGGCGGGGTTTGTCGCGAGGGCGGCCTTACAGCCCTAACTTCGGTATCTCAATCGCAGGGCAGGCGTTCATCACCACCTTGGCTCCTTGGGCGCGGGCCAATGCGGCGGCCTTTGCGTCCTCTACGCCTAACTGCATCCAGATCACCGATGCGCCAACGGCAAGCCCCTCTTCCACCACGCCATACACTTCTTCGCTGCGGCGAAAGATATCAACCATATCAATACGCTCGCCCACATCGGACAGGCTGGCGGCGACGGGGGCCGATAGGCCCACATCCTGCCCCGCTTGGCCAGGGTTTACGGGGATAACGCGGTAGCCTTTGGATGCCAAAAACCGCGCCACACGGTGGCTGGGGCGGTCTTCTTTGGGCGACCAGCCCACTACAGCAATTGTCTTCACCGATGTCAGAATTTCGCGAATATCGTCGTTCATAGCGGCCCCGTTTGAAAAAAGCGCCCCAGACATGCATTTGCGGCAGTTTGGGGCGCCAAGGTGTGGAACGAGGGACAGTAACTGCGGTCATGGGAGTTCCAGCCCATACCTGACCCTGAAGATAGTTCTGCAGAGGCGGCGTTAAAGACCCGCAGCCGCCGCCTCGCAATTTTGTGACCGCGTCAGCGGGTTTTCGCCGCATAGAGGCCCACAGCAGCCGCGTTCGATACGTTCAGGCTGCCAAATTCGCCCGCAAAGGGGATGCGCGCGATGATATCACACGTCTCGCGCGTACGCTCGCGCAGGCCCGGCCCTTCGGCGCCCAGAACCAGCGCCAGCGGGCGGCCGCGCAGCGGGGCCAGCGCGGCGGACAAATCGACATCGCCCGTGCCATCAAGGCCGACCATCGTATAGCCCATTTCTTTCAGCTCTAGCATCGTATCGGCCAGATTGGTGACCTTTAGGTAAGGCTGGCGTTCCAACGCGCCGCTGGCGGTTTTGGCCAGCGCGCCCGATTCGGGGGCGGAATGGTGGCGCGGCGCGATGACAGCGCGCGCGCCAAACACCTCGGCTGACCGCAGCACTGCCCCCACATTATGCGGGTCTGTCACGCGGTCTAGCAGCACCAGCAGCGGGTCGCCTTGGCCCGAAATGGCAATATCGGCAAGGCTGCCCCAATGCAGCGCGCGCACTTCCAAAGCCGCGCCTTGATGCACCGACCCTTCATCAATGGGCACATCAAAACGACGCGGATCGGCCAGTTCGGGCTCCATGCCACTGGCCGTCACGGCATCTTCCAGCTTATCCAGCGCGTTTTTGGTCACGACCAGCCGCAGCTTTTCGCGGGCAGGGTTGACCAGCGCATCGCGCACCGCATGTAGGCCAAACAGCCACACCGTTTCGCGCGCCTCGGCCCGTTTGGCGCGTTCCTTATCCACAACCCAGCTTGGTTTTTTATCGCCCGACATCCGCAAACCTTTGGCTTATCCACTGGCAAAACCTTGAAGCGAATTTCGCGCCGCGCGCAAGCACAAAGCCCAAAATATATCCCGCAATATGCCTTGACGCCCCAACGCTCCTTGTCTATTCACAGCCGCAGTGGGCGATATGCTGCAAGGTGCGGCAGCGGACTGTAAC
>CAXNEP010000010.1:0-18251 GCA_964200865.1 Cypionkella sp.
TGTCGTGATGAGGGCGGGGGCGGGCGAGGCTTGCGCAAGGGCGATGTTGGGCCAAGTGAGCACGCCATACATCCCAAACGGTAAAGAGGTCGATGCCATCAACCGCAAGCGCCAGTTTTCGCGCATAGGGATATTGGCGGTTGATATTGGCATTGCAGCATTCAGAAAATATACGCCGCCGCAGAGTGTGGCAATCAGGGCTAGGCCTTGGTTGGCAGGCATTTCCAAAAGGAAGTTCCAAGCGAAAAGCGCGATGAGTGCCAGCGCCGCCACCCAAAATGGCAGGCCAAAGCGCAGGCCCCATGTTGCGGGGCGTTGGGAAGGGATGGCCCAGATCAGCGCCAGATAGGCGGGGATGATAAGGGCGGTTAGGCCTGCGCGATGGGCTATATCTGCAAGACTTGCCTCGGGTGTCCAACCTGCCAAGGCATTGGCCGCGATGATGGTGGCAAACAGGCGCAAGGTATCGATCAGGCTATGCGGGCCTTCGGATATGGCGGTACGGATGATGAACATGCCCCATAGCGCCGCGATCACGGGCATGCGGATCATGTCCGCGCTGCCGTCTGAAAACAGGCTTGTTCCAATGAACAAAGCGATCAGGGCAAGGTAGAGTGCAAAGCCTAGAATGGGGGTCTTTTTCAACATGCTGCCGCCTGTTCGAAACTTACACGCTCAGATTGCAGCGCGGGGCGCGGTCTGTCAACGGCGGCGGCCAAACGCTCATCGCAATCACGCTTGGCCATTTGATTTGCTGCCAGCAGCGCAATGCCATTCCTGCGCGAAAGCCCAATGCGCGGGCGTGATCGACTTGCATCAAGAACAGGCGCGGGTCTGTATTTTCCTTGCTCTCCAAATATCCTCAGGGGGTGAGGAGCGATAGCTCCGAGGGGGCGCGAGCGCCCCCTTCTTTCAACTGGCCCGCACCTCAATCATACTTGGCCCCTCGCTGCGCTGCCGCAGCGCCCAGTGCAATAGTTCGGTATCGGCGGCGATGGAGACAAAGGGCAGATCGCAGGCGCTGGCAAAGGCGGCGTGGTTCAGCGGGCTGGGATGGCAGCCGATCACTTCGGTGTTCGCGGTGCGCATGGCATCGGCAATTTCGCCGTAGGCTTCGTTATTCCAGACGATAAAGGTGATGGGCAGGTTTTCATCGACGGCGGTGCGCAGCTCGGCTGCGGTAAATTGCAAGCCGCCATCGCCGATGATGCACACAGTGCGGGCGGCGGGCTGGGCGATTGCTGCGCCAATGGCTGCGCCCGCGCCGTATCCCAGCGCGCCAAAACCTGTGGCGGCGTTAAACCAGCCGCCTGCGCGGTCGTGGTCATAATACAGGTTGGCGGCATAGATGGTTTGGGTGCTATCCCCCACAATCTGCGCGTTTGGCAGCGCCGCGCTCACGGCTTCGATCATATCAAGGCGGGCGGGCATGGCGGGGTCTAGCGCGCCCAGTTCCGCGCGGGCATTGGCGCGGGTATCGGCTGCGCGCGCTGCGCCTTGCCCTTGGGGTTTTGGGGTGATGTGCGGGGTGATGACGGCCAGAAAGGCGGCCGTATCGGCGCAGATGGGCAGGGCAGCGGGGTGGCGGGCCAGTTGCGCCGCGCAGATATCCACACGGATCATGGATGACAGGTCGGGCAAGCCCCCGCGCGCATACATATCATAATCGGTTTGGCCCAGTTCTGTGCCAAGCGCCAAGATTTGATCTGCCCCTGTGATCAGCGCGCGCACGGCATCTAAACTGGCGCTGGCGGGCACGCATAGGGGGTGGCCATGCATCATGCCGCGCGCGTTGACGGTTTGGATGACGGGGGCATCGAGTGTTTCGGCCAATTGACGCAAGGCGGCCTCGCAGCCGCGCGCGCCGCCGCCTGCCAGAAGGGCGGGGCGTTTGGCGGCATTCAGCAGCGCCGCCGCTTGCGCCAAATCGGCGGGCTTCGGCGCGGGGCGCGCGGGCAGGGGCGCGGGGGCGGGCAGGGGCGCGCAGGGCAGGGGCATCACATCGGTTGGAATCTCCAGATGCACGGGGGTGGGCCGCGCGCCCAGCATGGTCGCAAAGGCCCAGTCCAGCGCGGGGCCAAGTTCTTCCGCCGACATCACTGTGCGGGTGGGGCACAGGGCCGCGACCAGTGCCGATTGATTGGGCAGTTCGTGCAGCAGGCCCAGACCCTTGCCCAAACTGGCGCGCCTGTTCACGCCCGAAATCACCAGCATTGGCACGGAATCGGCGCGCGCCTGTGCCATGGCGGTGAGGGCGTTCAAAAGCCCCGGCCCTGTGATGACAAAGGCGACGCCAACCTGTCCTCTGGCGCGCGCATAGCCATCGGCCATAAAGGCGCAGCCCTGTTCGTGGCGGGCAGTAACATGGCGAATGGGGCTGCCAGAGAGGCCGCGATAAAGTTCCACCGTATGCACACCAGGAATGCCAAAGACGCAACTCACCCCGCGCGCGGCCAGCCCTTCGACAAGGCGCATTCCAACGGAAGGGGTCATGCCGCAAGTCCCTGCGCGCGGGCGGCATAGGCGGCAATGCGGTTGCAAGCGGTTTGGATCAGACTGTCATCGACTGTCAACGACAGGCGCAGCCAGCCCGCCAGCCCACCCCCAAAGCTTTCGCCCGGCATCACTGCCACGCCTTCGCCTTCCAACAGGCCAAGGGCGAATTGTTCGCCCGTAAGGCCCGTGGCGGCGATGTTGACCAGCGCGAACATGCCCGCCTCTGGCCGATGCACCACCAGCCCGTTTTTGCCGTGCAGCATGGCATGAACGATCCCTGCCCGCCGCGCAAAGCGCTGCGCCATCCCGCGTGCGGCCTCTGACGGGGCCGATACCGCCAGCGCTGTCATATCGGCGATGAAGGGTTGGTTGCCAAACAGCATGGTTTCGGCCACGGGCAGCAGGGCATCGGAAAATTCTTGCGGGCCAACGCACCAGCCCGAACGAAACCCCGGCGCGGCGTGGGATTTTGAGATGGACGCCGCAACAACAGTGCGGTCGGCAAGGTCTGCCATATCAAACGGCGAGACAAAGCGCGCGCCCTCATAGATCATTTCCTCGTAAACCTCATCGGACAGGATCCACAGGTCGTGCTTGATCGCCAAATCGCCCAAGGCGCGAATATCGGCTTCGGTCAAAATCGCGCCTGTGGGGTTGTGGGGGGTATTTAGGAACAAAAGGCGGGTGCGGGGGGTGATCAGCGGGGCCACATCGGCTGCCTGCATCCGAAAGCCGTGCTGCGCGTGCAGGGGAACCATGGCGACGCTGGCCCCTGTGGCGGCAATCAGCCCCTCATAAGTGGCATAGCACGGATCGCCCAGCAGCACCTCATCCCCAGGGCCGACAAGGGTGGTAAGGGTCGCGTACAGCGTGGTTTGCGTGCCAGGCAGGGCTGTGCATTGGCTGGGGGCAATGGTGCGCCCTGTGCGTTTGGAATAACGCTTGGCCAGCGCCGCCAAAAGGTTCGGCTCGCCCCGCCCGTTAGAATAACCCAAGCGCCCCGCATCAATGCCCGCCTTGGCGGCGGCCAGCAGCGCATCCGCGGGGGGCACGTCAGGCTCGCCAATCGACAGCTTAATCACCTCGCGCCCCTGCGCGATCATGTCTTTGGCGCGGGCATGGATCGCCCATTTCGCCCCGCCAAGGTTGGAAAGACGGTCAACAATCGGGGCAAAGCGCATGGTCTACCTGTGGGCTGAGGGAATATGTGCCAAGCCTAGCAGGAATTGGCGCGGCCTCAACCCTTTGGGCGACACGGCCACGCCTGCACGCAGATTTTTCCGCCGCTATTTGCCCTTTTGGGTGGCCAGCAGCTGCGCCAACTGGCGTTCAATCGTATCAAGCCGCTTGGCCAGTTCGGCACGCTCGGCCTTTTCGGCCTGCACTTCCGTTTCCGATGCGGCCTCTTGCATCGAGTTTACGATCAAACCGATCAGCAGGTTCATCACCGCAAAGGTTGTCACAAACAAGAACGGCACGAAGAACAGCCATGCATAGGGGAACACCTCTTGCACGGGGCGCGCGATGCCACCTGCCCAATTTTCCAAGGTCATCAGTTGGAACAGCGTGAACAGCGAAGCGCCCATGCTGCCGAAATATTCAGGGAAATCTGCGCCAAACAGGCGCGTGGCCATGACGGCGGCGATGTAAAAGATGATGGCCATCAGCAAAAACACCGACCCCATCCCCGGCAAAGCGCGCACAAAACCTTCGACCACGCGGCGCAAGGATGGCGAGATGGAAATCACCCGCAGCACCCGCAAAATCCGCAGCGCCCGCAGCACGTTCAGCCCCTGCGCGCCCGGAATAACGGCGCTGGCGATGATGACAAAGTCAAAGATATTCCAGCCCGATCGGAAATAGCGCAGGCGCAGCGCATAAAGTTTGGCCAGCAGTTCGGCGATGAAGATGCCAAGGCAAATTTCATCCAAAATTGACAAAAGGTTGCCCGTCGAACCAACCACCGTGGGCGAGGTTTCCAGCCCAAGGATTGCGGCGTTGATCAAGATCACCGCCAAAATCGCGTTGTGAACGAAAGGGCTTTCCAGCCAGTTTTCCAGTTTTTGCGCAAGTGTCATTCTGTCTAACCTAAGGAAGAGTCTTGATCGGTAGTTTTCAAAAAACCGCTTTAGGTTTGGCTGGCACGTTTGTCAAACATCGTCTTTTGCCGAGCTGTGATACACGTCTTTGTGGATGATCACATCGCATTGCGGAAAGCGCTGCAAAATGGCGCGGCGCAGGGCTGCGCCGATATCATGCGCTTGGCTCAGCGGCTGCGCGCCGTCCAATTCGATATGCAGGTTCACAAAAACGCGGCTGCCTGCCATGCGGGTTTTCAGATCGTGATAGCCGAATACTTGGGGCCAATTGCCTGCAATTTCGCCAATAGCCGCAATCAGCGCGGGGTCGGCGCGCCGATCCATCAGCGCGTCAAACGCCCCCTTGCCAATGCGCAGCGCGCCGATGGTCAGCAGCGCGGCAGCGGCCAGCGCGACCACGCCATCAATGGCCCCCATATCCCAGTATTTCGATGCGATCAGCGCCGCAATCGCGCCGATATTGGGCAGCAAATCACCAAGGTAATGCAAGCGGTCAGCGGCCACCACGCGGCTGCGGGTTTTGCGCGCGACATGGCCCTGCCACATGACAAGCCCCAGTGTCAGCAGTACCGAAAGGGTCATCACCAGCAGGCCTGCACCTTCGGCTTGCAGCGGGGCGGGGGCGGGATCGGTTAGGCGCAGTACGGCGGCTGTGGCAATGACGCCAGCCGAAATCAGCACAAACATCGCTTGGCCCAGTGCTGCCAAATCTTCGGCGGACGTGTGGCCAAAGGCGTGGTCTTCGTCCGCAGGGCGCGCGGCATAGATCAGGGCCGCCAGCGCGCCAAGCGAGACCATCAAATCCATCGCACTGTCGGCCAAACTGGCCGCAACAGACAGCGCCCCCGTTTGCCCCAGCGCCCCCAGTTTCAGCGCCACCAGCACCGCCGCCACAACGGCAGATGTCGCGCCTGCGCTGATGTTCATGCGTGTATCGGCTGTCAGCTTGGCCATCTACTCTACCACCTCATCTGGCCGAACGCCCCACAGTACCGATTTCGGGGCCCAGCCGCGCTCGCCCTCTGCATTCACGCGGCACCAATCGATTTGGCATTCCAAAAGGCGTGCCAAAACCCCGCGCTCGGCCTGAAAGGCCACGGGCGATGCAAGGTCTGGCAGGGTGTGAAATTCGGCCATATCCGTGGTGATGATGACGGTGCGCGCGACGGACAGCAACGAGAAATGCACCCAGCCGCCCAGACCTTCAAAATCTTCGACCTTGCGCCAGTTTTCATATTCGGCCACCACGCGCAGCGGTGTGCCTTTGGTGGTGAACACCCAATCGATGCGGTGCGTCAGCCCTGGCCCGCGCCGCGCATTGCCTTCGCTGCCCTTAAGGGAGACAAAGCGCGGCAGGGGCTGCTTGGTAACGGGGCCGATATTGGGGGCGGCGGCAGGCACCGCCGCTTGCGGCTGATCTTCTGGCCGTGGCGCTGGCCGTGTTGCGCCCGCCTGCAATGCCGCAGCACTATTTTCCGCTGACGCGTTCAGGTCTGGGCGCGGGCGCGGTCGTGTCTGCGCCTCGGCGGCAAAGGCACCTAAAATGGGCGACAGGATAAGGCACACCACAAGCAGCCATGCCCCCACCTGCCGTTCCCCAATGATGCCGCCTTTGACCATTGCCATCCCTGCCCGCGTGCCGCCGTCGCCGCCCACCGTCATTTGGGGCTTGCGGTTGGGCACTGCTTTGCGCAGTTTGCCATTGTATGAACGGATATGGAAGTGCAGGGAGAGCGATCATGCCATCACCAAGGCTGACAGTTGTGGTGACCCGCCGTCTGCCCGAAGCGGTTGAGACGCGGTTGAAGGAATTGTTCGACGTGACCCTGCGCGAGCCTGACACCGCGATGACCCGCGCCGAAATTGCCGCAGCAATGGCCACTTGCGATGTGCTGGTTCCCACCATTACCGATACAATCGATGCAGGGCTGATTGCGGCGGCTGGCCCGCGCCTGAAACTGATTGCCAATTATGGCGCGGGGGTGGATCATATTGACGTCGCCACCGCCCGCCAGCGCGGGATATTGGTGTCTAACACACCCGGCGCGGTGACCGAGGACACCGCCGATATTACCCTAGCCCTGATGCTGGCCGTGACCCGTCGCATCCCGCAGGGGCTGGCGGCCATGCAATCGGGCGCATGGGAAGGCTGGTCGCCCATGGCCAATTTGGGCGGTCGCCTTGGCGGGCGGCGTTTGGGTATTTTGGGCATGGGGCGCATTGGGCAGGCCGTGGCGCGGCGCGCCCGCGCCTTTGGCTGCCAAGTGCATTACCACAACCGCAAACGCCTGCGCCCTGAAATTGAGGCCGAATTTGACGCGACCTATTGGGACAGCCTTGATCAAATGCTGGCGCGGATGGACATTATCTCGGTCAATTGCCCGCATACGCCTGCCACGTTTCATTTGCTGAATGCGCGGCGGATTAAGCTGATGAAACCCAGCGCCGTTGTTATCAACACCTCGCGCGGGGAGGTGATTGACGAGGCCGCCCTAACCCGCGCCTTGCGGGCGGGCGAAATTGCGGGCGCTGGGCTGGACGTGTACGAGCATGGCCGCGACATCACCCCCGATCTGCGCGATCTGCCCAATGTGGTACTGCTGCCGCATATGGGGTCTGCCACGGTGGAAGGGCGGATTGAAATGGGTGAAAAGGTGATTATCAACATCAAAACCTTTGCCGACGGCCACCGCCCCCCAGATTTGGTGGTTGCAGGGATGCTGTAGTGGCGCTGCAATTTGCGCCAAAGATGGGCACGATAGTGCTTGTGGATTTTGATAAGGGCTTCATGCCGCCTGAAATGGTCAAGCCTCGCTTGGCAGTCGTTATTTCACCGCCCATTAAAGCGCGCGGCAAACTTCTGACTGTTGTTCCGCTAAGCACAACTGCGCCAGATAAGATTATGCCCTATCACTGCCAAATAGACATTCCTTTTGAACTGCCCCCACGCTGGGGAAATGTCGCGCGTTGGGTCAAAGGTGATATGATCAATTCTGTAAGCTTTGCCAGAACCAGTCTGCTTGCCCTTGGCAAGGATGCGCAGGGTCAGCGTGTCTATCAAACCAACCCATTGCAGGCAGAACAGTTAGCACTGATTCAACGCTGCGTTCTGGCAGGGCTGGGGCTTGGATCTTGACAATTATCGCCTTCGGCTGTATGTAATTTCTGTCTGAGGCGCTGCATTTCATCCTCATTAAGACCCCACTCGGGGCCACAGGCCAAATGGCAATTGCAAGCTTTGACCTGTGCTGTAAGGCCCCGCCAAAAGCGGGGCTTTGCTTTTTTCAGCATGTCCCGCACAACCCTGCCCACATTCCGCCCAATTCAAAACAAATTTTCCTGATTTCCTAGCGCGGATAGATATTTCAGGAGCCTCTCCATGCGGCGGATCATTGATATTGGCTTTGTGCTTGTGCTGGTCTTGGGCTGCATTGCCCTTGATTTTTACATCCTAAAACGCGATTCGGCCAAAGATACCTATAGCCCACGCGATTACATCGCGCAGCGCAAAGATGACTTTAACGATTTGCTGTATCCGCCCAGCCTTGCGGGGGCCTTGCCCACGGCGATTGAGGGGTGGGAGATTGCCCCCAAAAGCGCCGATAAAATGGTGGGCGCGACGGATGCCAACCGCGAAGATCAGGCCCATGAAATTGCGCTGGTCAAGGCGATGGCCGCGCTGACCAAGGCCAGCTCGGACAAGGGTGAAATGGTGGGCATGACCATGGCCAAGGGGGACACCCGCCTGCGCCTTGTCGCGACCCTTATCCAAGAGGCCGATTTGCCAGCAGGCATCGAAGCCGCCACCACCACGCCCACGGGCGATGCTGCCGCCTTGCAGGCCATGCTAGATGCGGGGGATATGGCGGCGGATCAAGCGGTTTATGACGTGGTCGATGGTGTGGCCTTTACCGAACTGGCGGCCACAGGGGTGACGGGCGATCCTGATATCCGCATGATCCGCGCCACCCTAACGCCCGCCTTGTCGGTAACCGTCATCACCCAAAGCCGTGACGACGCCGCCATCAAAGAAGCGCTGCAAGCCATTGATTTTGTGATGCTGAACAAGCTGCTTAATGCCCCTGTCGAGGGCGTTATTGATGGCAGCAAAATTGATCTGCGCGGCGGGCAACCCATGGCGGTGCCAGGCACGACCACGGCAAAACTGCCGCCCGAGGTGCCAATGCTTACCGCAGACACTCAACGCGCAGCCAAGCGTGAACCGCTGCCGCAAACCGCTGTGGCACAAGAGCTTGCCGCAAAGCCCAAAATCGCCCCTGAAATCGCACCCGCCGAATCTGCTGTGTTTTTGGTGCCGCCAGAGGAAGGTCTGGGCGCGGCCAAGCAGCCTTGCGTGCGCCGCGCTGGGGTTCTGGTTTGCCCCGACGGCTGATCGCAGCCCGATGCCCGCGAACCACGTGTTGCACTTGCCCGCCTGCGGCTATAGCTGTCAGGCAATTGTCAGGCTGGCGGTTTAACACCCGCCAACTTGGACGCTTAGCGCGGGGAGATCGCCTTGGAAATTTTTACATCGGCAGGGCTGATTGCACTGCTTCAAGTCATTGGAATCGATTTGGTTTTGGCGGGCGATAACGCCATTGTCATTGGCCTTGCGGCCGCTGGCCTGCCCAAAGAACAGCGCGCGCGGGCCATTCTGATCGGCATTGGTGCGGCAACGATCATGCGGATCGGCTTTGCGCTGGTCACAACGCAGCTTCTGGCCATTGCAGGGCTTTTGCTGGCGGGCGGTGTTTTGCTGCTGTGGGTGTGCTGGAAAATGTGGCGCGAGCTGCGCGAAGGCCACGGCGATGACAACATGGCCGAAGAGGCGCTGACGGGCCAAGATTTGAACGCCGATGGCAGCGTGGCTGGCGGCGCGCCCAAGAAAACGCTGGCCCAAGCCGCGCTGCAAATCGTGATCGCCGATGTGTCGATGAGCCTTGATAACGTGCTCGCCGTGGCAGGGGCGGCGCATGGCCACCCCACTGTGCTGATTGTGGGGCTAGTACTTTCCATCGCGCTGATGGGCCTTGCGGCCAGCTTTATCGCGCGTCTTTTGAACAAATACCCATGGATCGCCTATATCGGCCTGGCCATTATCGTCTATGTCGCGCTGAAGATGATCTGGGAAGGCTGGCACGAAGTGGCCCCCATCGTGATTGGCTAACTTGGCCTGCGGCTGGCGGCGGCGATGTTCAGCATCAAGGCCGCCAGCACAATCGCCCCGCCAATGGCGGTGGCGCGGCTGAACTCTTCGCCCAAAAACAGCCATACCCAAAACGGGCCAAGGATCACCTCAACTTGGCTCAGCAGCGTGGCCGTGGCCGCAGGCACCACGCGTGTGCCAAAGGTGTACAGGATCATCCCCCCCGCCAACGTGACCACGCCCATAAACAGCGCAAGGCCAATATCGCTGGGCGGCGGGGTTAAATCCTGCCCCGTGGCCAGTGCCAGCGCCACCCCCGTGATGGCCGAAAATACCCCCGCCAGCAGCACGACAGGGAAATGCCCCGTGTCTGCGCGCAAATTGCTATGGCCTGCGCGCAGCGCCACCGAAAAGGCCCCAAAGCCAAAGGCGCTAAGCAAGGCGGCAAAATTGCCCCAAACCCCCCGCATATCAATCTGCCCACCCACCATCACCGCAATGCCAATCGCGGCCAAGGCGATAGCAGCCCATGTCGCCGCTGGCACCCGTTCGCCCAGTAGGGCCCAGCCGATCAGCGCCGCGAAAAAGGGCGATGCGCTGAACAACACGACCGCACTGGCCACCGAGGTTGTCTGCATGCCGTAAATGGCCCCGCCAAAGGCCAGCACAAGTGACAGCCCCCCCCAAACGCCGCTGCGCCCTACCGAGACAACCGCCGCCCAGACCTGCCCTTTGGAAACATAGCCGACATAGGCCGCCAGTGCCAAAATCAGCCCGAGTGATCGCCACGCCAGCACGGGCCATGACTGCGCCTCGACCACAAGCCGCAGGAACAGCCCCTGCGTTGACCAGACCAGCCCCGCCAGCAATATCAGCCCCGCACCTGCCCGAAATGTCATGCCTGCCCCCATTTTTGCCATCTTGCGCAAATTTGGGGCATTCCATTTGCCCAAATACGACCTCGCCCGTCGTCCTTGGGCCAGAGCGCGGCGGCACTTGCGCCAGACTTGCCCCAAAAAGCCGAGGCCCGCCATGACCGATTACGTCGCCCAAACCATCCGCAAAATCGACCCCACGCGCGGGGATCGGCTGGGCGATGGCACCCCAAATGACAACAACCGCGTGGAAATTGGCCCCACGCAACTGGCCTTTGGCGAATGGGCGGCGGCGGGGCTGACCCTGCCAAACCTTGCCCAAATGCGCCATGACCGATGGGCGCGGCTGGTCGCGGCTTTGGCCGAACGCGATTTTGGCGGGCTGTTGATGTTTGACCCGCTGAACATCCGCTATGCGACCGACACCACCAATATGCAGCTGTGGAACACCCATAACCCGTTCCGCGCCTGCCTGATCTGCGCCGATGGCCATATGGTGATGTGGGAATACAAGAACTCGCCCTTTTTGGTCACCTTCAACCCCTTGGTCAAAGAACTGCGCTCTGGCGCGACCTTCTTTTACAATTCAACAGGCGATCGGGGCGAGCTTGCAGCCCGCGGTTTCGCCGCCCAAGTGGACGAGATTGTGCGCGCACATGCGGGCACAAACCGCCGCCTTGCGGTGGATAAAATCATGATACACGGCCTGCGCGCGCTAGAAGCAATCGGCTTCGAGGTGATGGAGGGCGAAGAGGTCACCGAGCGCACCCGCGCCATCAAAACGCCAGATGAAATTCTGGCCATGCGCTGCGCCCACCACGCCTGCGAAGCGGCCATTGCGGAAATGGAGGCGTTTACGCGCGAAAATGTCCCGAAAGGGGGCGTATCAGAAGACGCGATTTGGGCCGAACTGCACAAGGGCAATATAAAACGTGGCGGCGAATGGATTGAAACGCGCCTACTGGCATCTGGCCCGCGCACCAACCCATGGTTTCAGGAATGCGGCCCGCGCATCGTGCAGAACAACGAAATCGTGGCCTTTGATACTGATTTGATCGGCGCTTATGGCTTTTGCATCGACATCTCGCGCACGTGGTGGGTGGGGGATCGCGCCCCTACCAATGCCATGCGCGCCGCCTTTGCCCACGGGCGCGATCATATGCTAGATCATCAAGCGCGGCTGAAACCAGGCGTGTCCATCCGCGAATTGGTGATGGAGGGCCATCAGTTAGCGCCGCAATATTGGGCGCAGAAATATTCGTGCAAAATGCACGGCGTGGGCCTGTGCGATGAATGGCCCTATGTGCATTATCCTGATGGCTGGATTGAAGGAGCGTTCGATGCCGTGCTGGAACCTGGCATGGTGCTGTGCGCAGAGGCGCTGATCTCGCCCGAAGGGGGAGATTTTTCCATTAAACTGGAAGATCAGATTTTGATCACCGAAACTGGCTGCGAGAATTTGACCCGCTATCCGTTTGATCCAGCCCTAAGTTAGGGGCTTTGCCCCTCGGAGCTGACGCTCCTCACCCCAAGGTATTTTTAGAGTTAGGAAGCATGCAGATAGTCTGTTTTCTTCCTAACTCTGCAAATATCTTAGGGGGAGCGCAGCGAAGATTTGCGAAGTTCCTATCCAAGTTTGGGGGCAAAGCCCCCTGACAGCCCCTAATACCCGCGCGCGCGGTCGACGCGGTGCAAAAGCGGCGCGCCAGTCTCGCTGCGGCGGATATTGTCCACCAAGGCGCGGGCGGCCCCATCGGCGCGGGTATCTGCGGCGATATGGGGGGTGATGGTGATGTGCGGGTGCGCCCAGAACGGGTGATCTTTGGGCAAGGGTTCGGTGCGAAACACGTCTAGCGTGGCATGGGCAATCTGGCCTGTGTCCAGCGCGGCCAGCAGGGCGGCATCATCAATCAGCGCGCCGCGCCCAGGGTTTAGAAGAAATGCGCCGCGCTTGGCAAAGGCCAAGGTTTCGCCGTTCAGCAGATTTTCCGTTTCGGGTGTTTTGGGCAAAAGGGTTACGATAAAATCGGCCGTGGCCAGAACATCGCGCAGGCCGTCCTTGCCTGACTGCACGGCAATATCGCCCACCTGCCCGCCCATGCGCGACCAACCCGCGACGTTGAAATTCAGCCCCGCGAGCGCGCGCGCGCAGGCTGCCCCCAATGCGCCCATACCCAGCATGGCCACCTGCCGATCGCGCGCCAAGGGCGGGGGGGCAGGGCGCCAATCACGACCTGGGTTCACGATATGCGCGTCCATCCCCAGATGATGGCGCATCACATGGCCCACCACCCATTCAACCATACCTTCCGTCAGCCCGTCTTCGACCATGCGGCACAAGCGCTGGGTTAGGGTTGAATTCCCCACAATACGCTCCACCCCCGCCCACAGCGACAGCACGGCCTTGCAGCCCGTAAAGGGTGTGAAATCTTGCAGGGGCGATGACGGCGCGTAGATGATGTAATCCACTGCCGCAGCATCGCTGGGCACATCGTGAATAATGCGCGCCGCAATCCCCGCCTGCGCCAGTGCCTGCGGCAGGGCGGCTTGATAGTCTGGCCAATCTTTTGGCGATGCAAACAGAATTGTAAGCATCAGCGCGGCCTATGGACAATGGCGCTGTGCACCAGACCAAAGGCGATCATCACCACCAGTGTTGCCGATCCGCCATAAGACAACAGTGGCAGCGGCACACCGACCACGGGGGCCATACCCATCACCATCGACAGGTTCACCGCGATATAAAGGAAAAAGTTCACCGCCACTCCGATGATCAAAAGCTGGCTAAATCGGTCGCGGTTGCGCACTGCCGCCCAAACCAAAAACACCAATACCAGCGTATAGAGCACCAGCAAAGACATCGCACCCAAATAGCCAAACTCCTCGCCCAGCGTGGTAAAAATGAAATCGGTGTGTTTTTCGGGCAGAAAGTTTAACCTGCTTTGCGTGCCTTGCATAAACCCTTTGCCCGACCATCCACCCGAGCCAAGCGCGATTTGGGCCTGAATGATGTTATAGCCCGCACCCAGCGGGTCGGCGGCAGGGTCTAGAAACGTATCAATACGCTTGTATTGATAATCATGCAACAATTGCCAAGCCGTGCCGCGTGTCAGGAAAATTGCGGCCACAGCCCCCATTGTGATGCCAATGACTGCCCCGAAATACCACAGCGACACTCCCGCAGCGAACATCATCACCCCGCCCACGGCCAAGGTCATAACAGCCGTTCCCAAGTTTGGTTGCATCAGCACCAAAACAGTGGGCGCAATGATGGCCACCACGGGCAAAAGCACCCAAAACGGATGCGAGATCAGCCGATCATCCAGTTTGGAGTAATAGGACGCCAGTGCCATAATCAGCGCAACCTTCATCAACTCTGAAGGTTGCAACATCATGAAACCTAAATCGATCCAGCGCTGTGCCCCCATGCCGACAGCGCCGAAAAATTCGACATAGAGCAGCAGCACGATGCCAATGGCATAGGCGGGCCAAGCGGTTAGGTTCCAAAACCAGATCGGCATTAGCCCGATCCAAAACATCGCGGCAAGGCCGATGAAGTAGCGGTTCATCTGCGGCTGTGCCCAGCGCGCAAAGTCGCCCCCCGCAATGGAATACAGCATCAGCCAGCCCAAAGTGGCGATGGCACTGATCAACAAAATCAGCGGCCAGTGAAAATGCAAAAGCTTTGCCAAACCTGTTGGCGCGCTGGCGGTGCGGTTTTCAAAAAAGCTCATTGTGCCCTCGCCTTAGGTTTTGGTTGGGGCTTGGGCGCCCAGATTGTCAAAGCGCAGGGTCAACTCGTTAAACCGCGCTTCAATCGCAGGGCGTTGGTCGGCAGGATAGGCCGACAGGGGCGGGATGCCGCCCGTCAGCGCTGACAATAGGGCGTCGCGTGCAATAGGCGCGGCAGCAGCCGACCCGCCGCCGCCATGTTCGACCACCACCGCCACGGCATAGCGCGGATTTTCGGCAGGGGCGTAGCCGACAAACAGGGCATGGTCGCGCCTGTTCCACGGCAAATCCTCGTTGCGCACGACGCCCGTCTCGCGCTCGGCCGCCGAAATGTTGCGCACCTGCGCGGTGCCCGTTTTGCCGCACATGATCATTGTCTCATCCGCCACACGGCTGCCGCGGGCGGTTCCCGTCTCGCCGTTCATCACGGCGAACATGCCGCGCTGGACAGCTGCCAATTTTTCACCCGCAACCACAAGGTCTGGCGCGGGCGCAATTGGGATTTCAACGCCCGATACGGCCTTGATCAAGCGCGGCTCGATATGTTTGCCCGTTGCAATACGCGCGGTCATCACCGCCAATTGCAAGGGCGAGGTCAGCACATAGCCCTGCCCAATTGCAGCATTGATCGTATCGCCAATGCGCCATTCGGCGTTATGCACCCTTTCTTTCCACGCCTTATCGGGCATGTTGCCTTCGGCGATGGCGGACATGGGCAGATCGTGGCGAATGCCAAGGCCCAGTTGGCGGCCCATTTCGGCCACTTTATCAATGCCAACGCGCTGGGCGATGTCATAGTAATACACATCGCAGCTTTCCATAAGGCTGCGTTCCAAATCGACACTGCCATGCCCGCCCGCGCGCCAGCAGTGAAAGCGCCGCCCCCCCGATTCGTAATACCCAGGGCAGTTCACGCGGGTTTCGGTGTCAATCACCCCATCGGCCAGCGCAGCCAGCGCAGTGACCATCTTGAATGTTGATCCAGGGGGGTAGGCCCCTTGCACAACCTTATTGGCCAAAGGACGATGATCGTCTTCGATCAGCACCTTGTAATCTGCCGAGGCGATGCCGCGCACAAATAAGTTTGGATCAAACGAGGGCGCCGAAGCCGCCGCAATCAAATCCCCCGTTTGCACATCCATAATGACGCAGGCTGCGCTTTCTTCTCCAAGGCGCGCTTGGACAAAGTTTTGCACGCGCGCATCCAGCGTAAGGGTAATGTCCGCTCCTGCGATCCCCTCTTCGCGTGACAATTCGCGCATGACGCGGCCGACCGCGTTCACCTCGATCTGCCGCGTGCCCGCCCCGCCGCGCAGATCGCTTTCCAGCCAACGCTCGACCCCGATTTTACCAATTTGAAAACGGGGGATAAGCAGAAGTGGGTCTGGCTTTTCGACGCCTTCCAAATCCTTTTCCGAAACAGGGCCGACATAACCCACCACATGCGCAAAATCGCCCACCAGCGGATAATGGCGCGAAAGGCCAACTTCGGGGGTAACCCCTGGAAGGGCGGGGCCGTTGATAGACACTTCGGAAAAGTCTTGCCAAGACAGACGCTCGGCCACGGGAATGGGCACGAACGGGCTGTTGCGTTCCAGCGCCTTAAGCGCTTCGGCGACATCACCATCGGTCATCGGGATGATCTGGCAAAGGCGGTCTAGCACCATTTGCACGCCGCCTATGGCCTTGCTTGCGTCTTCTTTGGTGATGACAACGCGGTAGTTTTGCTCGTTCCCTGCAATCAAAACGCCTGCACGGTCAAATAATTGACCGCGGGCTGGGGGCAAGAGGCGAATATTGATGCGGTTTTCTTCGGCGAGCAGGCGGTATTCATCTGATTGCGCCACACCAAGAAGATGCATGCGCGCGCCCAAAGCCGCCACCATCGCGCCCATACCCACCGAGATCATCAGCGCACGGCGGGTGACACCTTCGTTCAGTTCAGCCTGAGTTTTGGGTTTGCGCGCCATATCCCTGCCCTAAAACCTGCGCCCATAGGAATCAACTTGCCCCAAACTGGGTTTGCGCAGCGCCAGCACATAGCCTGTGAACAACACCACAGCGGGATAGGCGATAACCGACCACAGCCATTGCACCAGCGCCGCGCCAAGGCTGACTTGCGGCAACAGCGTCAAGGCAAAGCCAAACCGATAGGCCAGTAGCATAGCCAGCATCAACCCAGACACCACAGCCCATTCCATTAAGAAATTCAACTCGCGCATCAAAACCGCGCGGGCGCGCAGAATTTCGCCCGCCAAAACCACCAAAGCGGCCCACAAGCCAAAGGGTCGCATCAACAGGATATCGGAGACAAGCATCGCCCCAGCAAGCAGCCAAAGCGGCAAGTAATCGGGGCGGCGCATCATCCAGACAAAGATGAAACAGGTCATCAGATCGGGGCCAGGCAGGCTTCCTGCCTCGCCGCCCATGGGAAGCAGCGCGATAAAGATCAGCGTCGTGATGATGGCTGCAAAGCCAAAGCGCCCGCGCCAAAGCCCAAAGGTGACGGGATCTATCATTGCGCGGCCCCTTCTTCGCCTTCGGCCTTGACGGCAGTGGCGGGGCCAAGATCTGCGGCCGTGGGGGCGGGGGGGCCTTGGATGGGCGGCAGCGCCAGCAGACCGCCCGTGCTGGTGATCGGGTCAAGTTCGTGGCTGCGCAGAACGCGCAAAAACTCTAGCCGCGCCATTTGCGCCTCTAGGCGCACGCGCAAGCGTTTGTCTTCGGTCAGCACCACTTTGCCCACCACCAACCCCGCAGGAAAAATCCCTCCGTCGCCTGAAGATACCACCAAATCCCCTGCGGCAATGACGCTGGGATCTTCGATGAAATCTAGTGGCGGCAGCGCCGAATTGTCGCCCGACAATATCGCCCGCTGACCCGAAGGTTGAATGGTCACGGGCACGCGGCTGTTGGTATCGGTTAGCAGCATCACCCGCGCGGTTTGCTCGCCCACGCCTGCAATGCGCCCCACAAGCCCGATGCCATCCATAGTCGCCCAGCCGTCGCGGATACCATCGCGCGCGCCCGCGTTGATCAGCACCGATTGACGAAACGGGCTGCCACTGTCGGCCAGCACAACGCCTGTCAGAAAGGTCAGCTTGGGGTCTAGCCGTACGTTATTCAAATCCAGCAGGCGGGCGTTTTGCTGTTCTAATTGCAGCGCGGCTTCTTTCCATGCCTTCATCTGGCGCAATTCTTCGCGCAGTTGTTGGTTCTGCTCGTACAGCCGCGCGTAAGATTGAAAATCGCCCGCCACATTGGCCGCCCACGTGATGGGGGCCGAAGCCCATTGCAGCGCGGGCGCGATGCGGTCGGTTACATTGGCGCGAAAGGTTTCCGCGCGCGGCCCCTGTACGCGCCAAAGCACGAACAAAGCCAGCAGCCCAAGCACCGTGACACCCACGATGATCAGCCGAAACGGGCCTGCCAATTCGATATCGCGGTTGGGCTTACGTCCCATGTGCCCCTGCAAAGTCCTTTGCTTGGAAAAATCGCGCTTACTACCCGCAAAATGGGTGCTTAGCTGTCGTAATCAATAACGTGCTGAAGCTCTTTTTCAAAATCTAGCGCTTTGCCCGTGCCCAGCGCCACGCAGCTAAGCGGGTCGTTGGCGATGGAGATAGACAGGCCCGTCTGTTCGCGCAAGGAAAGATCAAGCTCGCCCAGCAGCGCGCCGCCCCCTGTCAGCATAACGCCGCGATCCACGATATCTGCCGAAAGGTCGGGCGGTGTGGTTTCCAGTGCCTGCATCACGGCATCACAAATTTGCTGCACGGGTTCGGCCAGCGCCTCGGCAATTTGGGCTTGGTTGACTTCCAATTCCTTGGGCACGCCGTTTAGAATATCGCGGCCACGGATCAGCATCGTTTGCCCGCGCCCGTCATCGGGCATCCGCGCGGT
>CAXNEP010000011.1:0-17259 GCA_964200865.1 Cypionkella sp.
GATTTGGGCGGCGAGCAGAACCAGCGGGTTTACCGCGCCGCGCGGGGTGGGGCAAACAATGGCAAGGCGTTCAACCCCCGCCACTTTGGCGGGGATCGCGTTCATAAGCACCGATGACGGATAACTTGCCGTGCCACCCGGCACATACAGCCCCGCCGCCGAAACGGGTGTCCAGCGCCAGCCCAGCTCTGCGCCCGTCTCCTCGACCCACATCTCATCGCGGGGCACTTGGCGCGCATGATAATCGCGGATGCGAGTGGCGGCAAGTTCCAGCGCCGCGCGGTCATCTGCGGATACCTTGGCGATCTCGGCTTCAATCTCGGCAGGGGAAAAGGCCAATGTGGCAGGGGTTAGGACCAGATGGTCAAACTTGGCTGTCAGATCAATCACAGCCGCGTCGCCGCGCGTGCGCACATCGGCAATAATCGCGGCCACGTCGCGGTCGACATCCTCGGCCTCTTCGCGCTTCATGCCCAAAAGGGCGCTAAACTGCGCCTCGAAATCTGCATCTGACTGGCTGAAAAACACTGGCATCGCGCCCTCACATTTTCGGGGTCATCCCCAACTTTCATACAGGTGAAAATATCCTCGCCGAAGGCACACCTCGGCAAGTGCGCCCTTAGTCGCGCTTGCCTGAAAACTTGGCCGCCCACGCGGCGCGTTCCTCGTCGGTGATCTTGCGGAACAGGTTTTCGGGCACGTCAAAGCCGTGGCCTGCGGGCAGTTTGCGCAGATCGGCGGCGATGTCGCTGGGCCATGTCCAATCATCGCAGTGCAGGGCTGTCATCATCGCCTCGGCAGCGTCGGGAATGAAGGGGCGCGAGAGGATGGCGTACAGGCGGATCAAATTCAGCGATAGCGCGATGATGGTTTTGGCCTGCGCCTCGTCTGTCTTAATCACACTCCACGGCGCGGCGGATTGCAGATATTCATTGCCCAAAACCCACAGGGCGCGCAAATCTTCTGCGCCGCGCCGCACTTGGATTTTGTCCATGGCCGATTGATAGCTGTCCAGCCCCGCCGCAAGCGCGGCAATCAATTCCTGCTCGCGCGCGCCGAATGCGCCCGCTTCGGGCACTTCGCCCGAAAATTTGGACTCGCAGAATTTCGTCACGCGGCTGACCAAATTGCCCAGAACATCGGCCAAGTCTTTGTTGACCGATGCCTGAAAATTCTCCCACGTAAACTCGCTATCGGCGGATTCGGGGGCGTGCGACAGCAGCCACCAGCGCCAATAATCGGCGGGCAGGATCGACAGGGCCTGATCCATAAACACACCGCGCCCTTGGCTGGTGGAAAACTGCCCGCCATCATAGTTTAGGTAGTTGAACGATTTCAGATAATCGACCAGCTTCCACGGCTCGCCCGACCCCAAAATCGTGGCGGGAAAGGATAGTGTGTGGAAGGGCACGTTATCTTTGCCCATGAATTGGTAATAGGTCACGTCATCCGCGCCCATATCGGTGCGCCACCACCGCTGCCAATCGGCATCGGGGCGGCCTGTGCTATCTGCCCATTCCGCCGTGCCTGCGATATATTCGATGGGGGCATCGAACCAGACGTAAAACACCTTGCCTTCCATGCCGGGCCAAGGTTGATCGCCGCGCTGCACGGGAATGCCCCAATGCAGATCGCGGGTAATGCCGCGGTCTTGCAGCCCATCGCCATCATCCAGCCATTTCAGCGCGATGGAGGTGGTCAGCACGGGCCAATCTTTTTTGGATTTGATCCAACCCCGCAGTTTATCGCGCAGCTTGCGCTGTTTCAGATACAGGTGCTTTGTCTCGCGCACTTCCAAATTGGTGCTGCCCGAAATGGACGAGCGGGGGTTAATGAGATCGGTCGGATCCAACTGTTTGGTGCATTCCTCGCACTGATCGCCGCGTGCAGAGGTATTGCCGCAGTTGGGGCAGGTGCCTGTGATATAGCGGTCAGGCAAAAAGCGGTTGTCGTCGATGGAAAAGACCTGCTTTTCGCTGACTTCTTCGATCAGGCCCGCCTCATACAGTTTGCCCGCGAAATGCTGGGTCAGGGCATGGTTGCGCGCGCTGGAAGACCGCCCGAAATGATCGAACGACAGGCGGAACCCGCGTGCCAGTTCCGCCTGCACGGCGTGCATTTCGGCGCAATATTCTGCCACGGGCTGGCCTGCCTTGGCGGCGGCAAGTTCGGCAGGTGTGCCGTGCTCGTCCGTGGCGCAAATGAACATCACCTCATGCCCGCGCCCGCGCGCATAGCGCGCGAACAAATCGGCGGGCAATTGGCTGCCCACAAGGTTGCCTAGGTGCTTGATTCCGTTGATATATGGAATGGCCGAGGTGATCAGTATCCGTGCCATATTTCACGCCTTTTTGCTGCCGTATGTGTTCGGTGACGCGCCTGCGCCGTCTTTGCCTTTCATCTAGCCTAAGGCGCGCGCGCATTCCAGTGCTGCGTTGCAGCTATTCGCCGCCCTCAAGGGGGGTAATGCTGACCTGCCCCTTGGCGCGCGCCACGCCCCAGCGGGCGGGGGCGTCACCCCGTGCGCGCAGGCGCGATAGCACCCATGCCGCGCGGTTTTCCAGCATGGTCATGCCACTGGGCGCAGCCTGCATATGCCAGCGCGATTCCACTCCCTGCGCGCCGCCCATCTGCGGCGTCAGGATCAGGCCCAAGGGCGCTGGGCGGCCGCGCCGATGCCCCGCCTCGGCCCCCGCCTCGGCGGCCAGATGTAGGCGGCGAATGGGGGTCAGGGCAGGGGCGGTGGGCAAATCGCCCAGCACCACAGGGGCCGCGCCTGATCGCAGCGCCTCTTCCATCACCCACAAAATATCCTCGGGCCGCCGGCAGCGGGCAAAGATAATGCGGTTTGGGTCGGCAAAGGGCAGCAGGCCGTAAGGGTAAATCCGCTGCGGCAGCCAAGAGGGGCTGGCCCAAATCACCGCCCCCGATGTGGCCGCCAGCACAAAGGCGGCAAGCTGGCTGCGGGCGGGGCCGCAAAATTCATGCACCCTTGCCCGTGTGAGGGCAAACTGCACCCCCGATGTATTGCCCAAAAACATCTGCGGCGCGCGCAGGCGCGAATTGGGCATGATCAGCCGCGCCAAATCTTCGCGCAGGGTTTGGGTGGATGTGGGGGCGGGGTTGGACATAGGTTTGGCGTACAATGTTCTTACTTTGTTCTCAACCGATTCGTGCCGACCCTGTAATCGCCTCTTGCGCGGCAGCGGCAGTTCGGGCCAATTGGCAGGTAGGAATTTCAGCAAGGGTTTGGGCAGAAAGATGCGCAAGTTTCACCTTATTTTATGGGCTATTCCACTTGCGGTTGCGCTCAGCGGCTGCGGGGCGGGCGGGGCTGGGATGTTCAACGCGCGGGGGGGGCAAGCGGCGGGTATTGATGCCGCAGCAAAGCCTTTGGACACTACCGCCATTCAAACCCAAACTTTGGGGCCTGCGCCTGCGGGCAGCGCGCCTGCCACAGGGCGGGTGATTGGAGCCGCGCCAGCCGCCCCTGCCGAGACCGCAAATGCGCCCGCGCAATCTACTGCGGCCACAGCGGCCCCCGCATCGCCCCAAACTGCCGCTGAAATTGGCGCGGCGGCAGCGGCGGCTTTGCAGGCAGGGGCCACGGCCACAACCGCCGCCGTTCCGCAATCGCCAGAAGAGGCGGCCTGCGTGCAAGATGGCGGGCGCTGGGGCAAGGCAGGCGAGACGGGGGCGATGGCCTGTTTTCACCCGATGAAAGATGCAGGCAAATCATGCAGCAAGGAAAGCGACTGTTCCAGCCAATGCCTAGCCCGATCACGCAGTTGCGCGCCGTTCTGGCCGATGTTTGGCTGCACGGAGGTGGTTCAAAATGACGGGGCGGTGGTGCAACTGTGCCTGAACTAAGGGCGGGGCTGGCGCTGCTGGTGCTGCTTGGCTGTACGCAAGGCTCCGCGCCACAATCGCCCGCGCAGGGGTTTCGCACGGGCGCGGCCCCGATCTATTCCACCGCCGCCTTGCCCGTGGCGCGGATGCTGGGCACATGGCGGCAAGTGGCGGGTTTTGGTGCGCCCGCACCTTGCACCGCTGCGCCCACCTTGCACATTACCGCGCAGGGCGGCAGCGCCAGCGCGCAGTACGATCTGTGCTTTGGTGCAAATCGCCGCACGGGCGCGGGCGCGCTTGCCAGTGGCGGCGCGCAGGGGCGCTATCGCCTGCCCAATCTTGACGCGCCGATGTGGGTGCTGTGGATAGACGAGGGCAACCGATCTGCCGCCCTTGGCACACCCGATGGCAGTTTTGGCATGATTGTGTCCAAAGACCCCATCCCCAAAGACCGAATGCGCGCAGCAACCGAGGTTTTGGCGTGGAATGGCTATGATTTGACGCAATTTCATCAGTATTAGCGCGGCATTTGCGATAGCCGTGCTGAAAAGCAAATTGAATCACATGGCAGATATTTCACAAACCTCGCCAAAATCCCGCGCCGCCGTTGACCGCGCGGTTGAATGGCCCACCTTGGCGTTGATTGTTGGCACCTATGGCGCATTGGCGCTGGGCGGGGCGCTGTGGGGCGACTGGCCCGTGCTGTCGATTATCATCATTGGCATTGCGATGGCGCAGTTTTCATCCCTGCAACACGAGGTGCTGCACGGTCACCCCCTGCCGCGCCAATGGGCCAGCGAGGCGTTGGTGTTTCCTGCGCTGTTCGTTGTGGTGCCCTATCTGCGGTTTAAAGACACGCATTTGGCGCATCATTACGACCCCGCGTTGACCGACCCCTATGATGACCCCGAATCAAACTTTCTTGACCCTGCGGTTTGGGCGCGTCTACCGCGCTGGTGGCAGGCGGTGCTGGCGGCCAATAACAGTTTGGCGGGGCGTATCATTTTGGGCCCTGCGATTGGGATAGGGTATTTTCTGGCCAGCGAGCTGCGGCTTTTGGCGGCGGGCAAGGCGCGCGTGTGGCTGGGTTGGGGGCTAAACCTGTTGGGGCTGATCCCTGTGATTTGGTATGTGCAGGTCACAAACATGGCGGTTTGGGCTTATGCTGCGGCGGTTTACATCGGGCTGGCTTTGCTGCGCATTCGCACCTTTTTGGAACATCGCGCCCACGCATCGGCCCGCGCGCGCACTGTGGTGGTGGAAGATCGCGGCCCGCTGGCGCTGTTGTTCTTGAACAACAATTACCATGTGGTGCATCACATGCACCCATCCGTCCCATGGTATCGCCTGCCTGCGCTGTACGCCGCAAAGCGCGATCATTTCCTGCGCCGCAATGACGGGTATCGCTACAAAAACTATGCCGAGGTGTTCTCGCGCTATTTCTTTGCCGCAAAAGACCCTGTGCCGCACCCGATTTGGCCCGTCGCCCAAGACCGCAAGGATGAAAGCGGCGATTAAAGCCGCAAAAATGCGGGGTGCGGGCCTGAATTGTCAAAGAACGGCACACCGCCTGTGCCTTCCCAATCTGCGCCCGTCAGGTTTGCCTCTAATTCGGCCAAAATCACGCAGGTGATAAAGGGCAAGTCCAGCGCGCGGGCATCGATCAAGGGCAGCCATTGCAAATGAGAAAGCTCGCCCGAGGCGGCGGAAAACCCCGTATGATCGCCGCCGAAATCTTGGGCGCGGGCCAAAAAGAACCGCGCATCAAAGCGGCGCGAACGGCCGGGCGGGGTGATGGCGCGAAACACAAAACGCAAAGCACTGGCGCGCGGCTGCGTCAGGTGCAATCCCGTTTCTTCGGCCAACTCGCGCAGGCCAGCGGCGACCAGCGCGCGCGGGTTGATGGGCGCGCCCACGGGATGCAGATGCAACGATGTCTGGCAGGTGGGCGACAAAAGATCTGGCAGATCGGTGGCATGATCTTCTTCGTCCACTCGCCCACCTGGAAACACAAATTTACTGGGCATAAAGGCCGCGCCCGCCGCGCGCTGGCCCATCAAAACCTTGGCACCACCGCCCCAGCCTTGCAGCACAATCATGCTGGCTGCGGGGGCGATGCTGTCTTCAGGCTGCGTCATGGTGTAGATTTGCATCATCCGTTGGCGCTGTGCCAAACCCATGCATCCGCTTGGCCCATTGCAGCGCCACCATCGCGCCTTTGATGCGCGGCAGCAAATACAGCGACGTCACAACCGTAAACAGCGAGAATATCGCAATCAGCGTGGCTGGTTCTGGCCGCCATGTGGTGAACACAAACATCAAAAGCGGGGCCATCAGGTGCCCGACAATCAAAATGGTCAAATAGGCAGGCCCATCATCGGCGCGTTGATGATGCAGCGCCTCGCCGCAGGCGGGGCAGGAATCGCGCACCGTCAGATAGCCGCGCAGCATTGGGCCAGACCCACAGTTTGGACATTTGCCGTGCCAGCCCCGCTTAATGGCGGGCCAAGTTGGGCGCTCTGCCTCGGACAGGTCGGCCGATAGGCTGGATGTGCTGGGCATTAGGCGTTCCTTCCACGTACCGCACGGGTCTAGCTGAACTGCGCCATAATGTTTAGCGATATTTGCCCCTCCGTGCGGGTTTGTCGCACAAGGCGTGCGAATTATCCATGTCGTGCGACGGAAAGGGAAAGGCGCGGCGTTTACCCCAGTATGAACGGCGCAAGACAAACCCCGCGCCCGATTGATGGAGAGTAAAGATGCGTTTTTCCACCCCAAAGACTTTGGCCGTTTTAACCGCTGCTGCCTTGGCTGCGGCAACCGCGCCATGGGCGGTGATGGCCCAAGATGCTGCGGCCCCCGCTGACGCGGCCAAGGCGATGTTTGATTTTGCCGCAATGGATGGCGACAAAGACGGCACCATCACCAAAGCCGAGGCAGAGGCCTATCGCGCCGCAGAAATCGCCGCGATGGATACCGACAAAGACGGCAAAATCAGCGCGGCGGAACTGGCGGCCCATCACGTCGCTCGCGCCAGCGCCCAGTTGCAGGCCCGCGCCGATAACTTTGCCAAGCACGTGATTGTGGATTTGGACAGCGATAGCGATGGCGCGCTAACGACTGCCGAAATGGCCGCAGGCGATGGGCGAAGCGCAAAGATGTTCGACCGTGTGGACGCCGATAGCGACGGCGCAATCAGCCAAGCCGAGGCGGATGCCGCGCAGGCCAAAATGGCCGAACGTGGTGGGCGTCATGGCGGCAAAGGGGGCCATGGCGGTGGGCGCGATGGCGGTAAGGGCGGCTTTGGCGGCTTTTGGTAAGTGATTAAAGGGGGGCGGCCACGCCCCCCAGCCACAGCCCCAGCCACAGGCGCGGGCTGCGTTGCTTTTGCGGCCCGCGCGCAGTAGACCTTTCGGAATGGACATGGCCAAAGACCTGCAAAATTTTGCCGAAGATGCGGCGCTTTTGACGGCCTATGCAAACGGCGATCCTGATGCCGCGCGCGATTTGGCCCAGCGTATCGTGCCGCGTATTTTGGGCTATGCCACCCGCATTTTGGGGGATCGTGCCGAAGCCGAGGATATCGCGCAAGAGGTGATGCTGCGCCTTTGGCGCGCGGCCCCCACCTGGCGCGCGGGCGAGGCGCAGGTCTCAACTTGGGCTTACCGCGTGGCGGTGAACCTGTGCACGGACCGTCTGCGCGCCAAAAAGCGGCGCAGATCGGACGCGCTCGATGATGTGGCCGAACCCGAAGATGGCCGCATGGCCGCCGTGGATGGCATGATCGAGGCTGACCGCCACGCGGCGTTGACCCGCGCCTTGGCTGATCTGCCAGACCGTCAACGCCAAGCGGTGGTGCTGCGCCATATCGAAGGGTTGGCCAACCCCGAAATCGCCGCCATATTGCAGGTGGGGGTCGAGGCGGTGGAAAGCTTGATTGCGCGGGGCAAACGCGCGCTGACAGCCGCGCTGGCGGCGCGGCGCACAGAACTGGGATACGAGGAGGCATGATGAACAATCTGGATGATCTTTTGGCGCAGCGGGCCGCCATCGCGGCCCAGCCCATGCCCGTGCCAGATGCATTGATGGCGCGCATTTTGGCCGATGCGGCGCGCGTGCAGCCGCGCCCCCAGCCCTTTGCCGCCCGTGCGCCTGCGCCTGCGAAACTAACCTTTTGGCAGGCCATGTCTGATGTGTTCGGCGGCGCTGGCGTTTTGGCTGGCCTTGCCACCGCCGCCTGCGCGGGCATCTATTTGGGCGCGGTGCAGCCTGCCGCCCTAACATCAGTTACACTGGCGCTTGCAGGCAGCAGCGCGGTGGATCAATTGGATTTTATGCCCAGCATCGATAGTTTGCTGGCCGAGGAATAGGTATGAGCGATACATCCCCCACCCCCAAAACACCTGCCCCGAAAACACCCAAAGCCAAAACCGCGCGTCAGCCAGCTGCGGCCAAGCAGACGGCGTCTCCCATCCCTGAGACAGGCGCGCCGCCCCCACCGCCGCCGCCGCCACCACCCCCTGTTCCACCCGCGCGCCATGTCTCGCCGCGGGTGCTGCGTATCGCTTTGGCGGTGTCGGTGGCGCTGAACCTTGCGGTTTTGGGTGCAGTTGCGGGCAGTTTCTGGCATGATGGAAGTGCTGGCGGGCGCGGCGAAATGGTGCGCGATTTGGGCTTTGGCCCCTTTGGCGAGGCATTGGGCCAAGATGACCGCCGCGCGCTGCGCGAATGGCTGAAAGGGCGCGCGCCCGAATTGCGCAGCGCCAATTCCCAACGTTATGCCGATTTGGCAGCGGTTCAGGCCGCTTTGCGCGCGCAGCCTTTTGACCCAGAAGCCTTGCGCGCCGCCTTGGGCGCGATGCGCGGGCGGATGGAAAGCCAGCTTGCGCTGGGCCATGAGGCGCTGACGGACGTGATTTTGGCCATGCCGAACGGCGAGCGCCTTGCCCTTGCCGATCGCTTAGAACGCGGGATGCGGCGTGGTGGGGATGGCAATCGCGGCGACAAGCAAGGCGGAAATTAAGCTAAAGGGCTAAGTTAAGCTGGGTGCAGCCCGATAACAAATGCGGCGCAGTTTTGCGCTGATTTTTGAAACTTTGGTATCTTGCGCGGCCAGCCTATGCGGCCGACCGCGCCAATGTAATTTTGTTGCGCCCCAGTGATTTAGACACAAGCATCGCTTGATCTGCCTGGACAATGGCGTGATCGATGATGTCGTCAACAGGGGTGGCCAGATCGGGCTGGCATATGGCCAAGCCCGCCGAAATGGTGACCAGCAATTGCGCGCCGCCATCAATGGCAAAGGGTCGCGCGGCAATGGCCGATACCAGCCGTTCGGCCACGCCGCGCGCATCGCCCATTGTGGCATCGGGCAGGGCCACCAAAAATTCTTCGCCGCCCACGCGGGCAATTAAATCGCCCTCGCGCAGAACGGATGACAGACGCGCCGCAACTTCGCGCAGCACATCATCGCCCACGGCATGGCCGAAGCGGTCATTCACTGACTTAAAGCGATCAACATCGCACATAATGACGGCCACGGCATTGCGCGAACGGCGCGCCTTGGCGATAAAGCTGCGCATGACCGAAACCATGTAGCGCCGGTTTGGAATATTGGTCAGCGGGTCTTTCATCGACAGCATAAGCCCATGCGTGATGCGATCCCGCAGCGCATCGGTGCGGCGTTTGCGGCGGATCAATCCTGCCAAACGCAGGCCCAATTCTTCGGGCAGATCATCGTCCATCAAAATGGCATCAGCCCCGAAATCATAGGCCAATTCGCGGTCAGCGCCGCGCGAGTCTGGGCCAAACTGCACGCAAAACCGCGCATCGCGCGTTTGCGCCCGCCCGCGCAGCGTGGCAATCATCAAAAATGCCTCGTTCGGGTCGGCAATATCGGACAGAATCACCACAACATCCGCGTCTTCAAAGGGCAGATTCGCGCCGTTGATCACAACGTCGGGGCTGAAATGCACAACTTCGACATCCAAATCTTGGGGTAATTTACGCTTAAGGCGCATCGCCTCTTCGGGTTTGCCAACAATGGCCAGCGTGCCTAGCATGGCAAAACTGGCAGTGGGTTCGGCGAACCCATCATTGGCGATGTCATGGGCGAATTGCGCGCCGCTTTGCGCCGACAAAAGGCGCAACTGTTCATCGCCGCGCAGCAGGCTGCGGATGCGCGCCAGCAGACGCGGTTCGACAAAGGGTTTGGCAAAGAAATCATCCGCGCCCGCATGAAAGGCGCGGATACGGCTTGCAGCGTCGGCATTGGCCGAGGCCATGATCACCAAAGCATTTTGCAAACTGGCGACCAATTGCAATTTTGCCATCACCTCTTGGGCGGGCATATCTGGCAAATCCATATCCAAGATGATCAAATCAGGACGTTCGTGCAGCGCAAGGTCAAGCCCTTCGCGGCCCGTGGCTGCGATCAACACTTCATAACCTGCGCCAGATAGCTTAACCTTCAGGATAATCCTGTTGGGCATAACGCTATCAATGACAAGAATCTTACCACCCATGAAGCCGCCACTCACCCTTGCCTAATTCGTTTAAACATAGAACACCCTACCATAGTGGCCGCCTATGACCAAACTTTACACATTTTTCGCATTAAGTGGTTAAGAAATCCTTTCCGAATGCAGAACAAAATGCGAATAATTTGACGAATTGTGGGGGCAGATGGGGGGGGAATTCTGTGGATAACATCAAAATCGGCGGCGATGCCGCGCAGGTTATGGCGCTAGAGGCGCTGTCTTGGGTCTTGGGGCGCGATGATCTTTTGGGAAGTTTCCTAAATAATACAGGGGCTTCGCCGCAAGATTTGGCGCAGCTTGCCAAGCAGCCGTTGTTTTTGGGCGCTGTTTTAGATTTCTTAATGGAAGATGATCAACGCGTGATTGAGTTTTGTGCAGATCACGGCCATCCGTTAACATCGGTGCAGGCCGCGCGCGCCAGCCTGCCGGGTGCCCAGTATATGCATTGGACATAACATGGTTAAGGCCCTGATTTTTGACAAAGACGGCACGTTGTTTGATTTTACCCTGACATGGGGCGCATGGGTGATGGGGGTTTTGCCCGTTCTTCAACCCGATGCGGCGCGCCATTCGGATCTTTTGCAAGTGCTGGGCTATGATCCAGCCATGCGGCGTTTTGCCAAATCTAGCCCTGTCATTGGCTGCACCACGCCCGAAATTGCCGCGCTTATTCAACCACTTTTGCCCCATTTCACGCCCGATGCCTTAAACGACGTGCTGAACGATCAGGCAGGACGCGCACCATTGCAGCCTGCCGTTGATTTGCCTGCCACCTTGGGTGGATTTCGCGCGCAGGGCCTGCGCCTTGGGCTGGCGACCAATGATACCGAAGGCCCCGCGCGCGCGCATCTGACCCGCGCTGGCGTTCTGCCCCTGTTCGATTTTATTGCGGGCTGCGATTCGGGCTGGGGGGGGAAACCTGCACCTGGCCAGCTATTGGCATTTGCCGATTCCATTGCCGTTGCGCCCGCAGACATCGCCATGGTTGGCGATAGCTTGCACGATCTGCACGCCGCGCGCGCGGCGGGAATGCTGGCGATTGGCGTGCTGACGGGTGTGGCCGAAAAGGCTGATCTGGCCCCCCATGCCGATGTGGTTTTGCCCAATATTGGCCATATCGCGGGCTGGCTGGCGCAGCGCGCAGGCGGGGGCGTGGAAACTTAGCGCGAAAACGACATTTTTCGTCGGTCGCTGGACGCGCATCGCACTGCGCTTTGCGTCATCTTATCCGAAATCCTTCGGAGTTGAGTATGAGCCACGATCCTGACGCACAAACCGCCACCAAACCGCGCGAGCGTGTCCGCTCTGGTGGGCGGGCGGGCCATAAAACGCGGGCTGGCAGTGCGGCAATTGACCAAATGCCATGGCGCGTGCCTGTCAACACCGACCGCCCAACCGAACCGCTGAACGGCGATGGAGTTCAGGCGATTCACCGCGGCACGATGAAGATTTTGCGCGATATCGGGATTGAGTTTTTGAACCCTGATGCGGTGGACATTCTGCGCAAAGCGGGCTGCAAGGTTTCGGGCGAAAACGTGCGGATGGACGAAGATTTTGTCATGGAAATGCTGGGCCATGCGCCAAGCACGTTCACCATGACCCCGCGCAACCCTGCGCGCGAATTGGTGATGGGCGGCAATCATATGCTGTTTGTGAACGTATCCTCGCCGCCAAACGCATGGGATATGGAGCGCGGCAAACGCGCGGGCGATTTCACTGCGTTTTCCGAATTTATCAAGCTGTCGCAATACTTTAACTGCATTCATATCTTGGGCGGCTATCCTGTAGAGCCCATCGATATTCACCCGTCGGTGCGGCACTTGGACTGCTTGCATGAAATGCTAACCCAGTCGGACAAACTTGTTCACGCCTACAGCTTGGGCGCAGAGCGGGTGGAAGATGTGATGGAGATGGTGCGCATTGCGGGCGGGCTAAGCCACGATGAATTTGCCGCAAAGCCGCGCATGTTCACCAATATCAATTCCGTCTCGCCGCTAAAGCACGATTATCCCATGCTGGACGGCGCGATGCGCATGGCGCGGCGTGGGCAGCCTGTGGTGGTCACCCCGTTCACACTGGCGGGGGCAATGGCCCCAGTGACCATGGCGGGGGCGGTCACCCTGTCGCTCGCCGAAGGTTTGGCTGCGATTGCGCTGCTGCAATACATCAACCCCGGCTGCCCCGTGGCGCTGGGCACGTTCACCAGCAACGTGGATATGAAATCGGGCGCGCCTGCGTTTGGCACACCTGAATACATGCGCGCGACGCAAATGACCGGCCAATTAGTGCGCCATTACGGCATTCCAATGCGCTCATCAGGTGTTTGCGCGGCGAATGTGCCCGATGGGCAGGCGATGTGGGAAACATCCAACAGCCTTTGGGCGGCGGTGCAATCGGGCACCAATATGGTCTATCATGCGGCGGGCTGGCTGGAGGGCGGGCTGATTGCATCGCCTGAGAAATTCGTGATGGATTGCGAAGTATTGCAGATGATCCAGCGTTATTTTGAACCCGTCACCTATGCCACGCGCGACGAAGATATCGCCCTGGAGGCGATTGCCGAGGTGGGGGCAGGGGCCATTACTTTGGCTGTCAGCACACGCAAGACCGCTATCAAACCGCATTCTACCAGCCCTTTGTGTCTGATTGGCGCAACTATGAGGCATGGGCGCAAGACGGGGCCGTGCAAACCCCCGAACGCGCGAACCGCATCTACAAGCAGATCATCGCCGAATTTGAACCCGCCCCAATGAACGGCGATCATGCCGAAGAATTGGCCCGATTTGTCGCAAAGCGCAAGCAAGAGGGCGGCGCGCCGACAGATTTCTAAGCACCGCCGCGCGCATAAAGCGCTTCGCGCGAATTGATTTTGGGGCGAAACTACCGCGCTTTTCCCCTTGATTTCGCGGCGTGAAAGCTGTTGCTGTGCCGATATGCCGCATAGGTTGCGGTAAGTTATCAAAGGCAATGACATGGACGATTTGCACAAATCGCGCGCGATGATGACGGGGATGGGCGCGCTGGCGGCGCTGGCGCTGTATATCTGGGTGCAAATCGGGCTGGCCGAGGTTTTGGGTGGCCGCACGCTGATGATTGGCGTGGTGGCAACGGGCGTATTTTTTGGTGCGTTATTGGCAATTTCATCGCGCATGGCCCTGCGCCGCGCTGCCATCTACGCCCTTGCGCAAGCGGTTATTGTGGCGCTGCTGATCCTGTTGGCCTCGCTGCGGTATGATACGCAAGACGCCTTTATCGGATCGATCTTTCCTGTGTTTTCCGCCCTGATTCTGTGCTGCCTGCCGCTGCCGTTCTTTATCGCCCATGCGCAGGGAAACTGGCGCGATTACGCCACGTTGTTTGAACAGGCATGGGATATTGTGCTGCGCTATAGCGTGGGCGTTTTGCTGGTTGGCACGGTTTGGCTGCTGATCTTCCTGTCAGATCTGCTGCTGTCTTTGGTGGGCCTTGGGTTTTTGAACTTGATCTTGGACAATGGCGCTACTGCATACCTTATCTCGGGGGCGGCTGGCGGGTTTGGCATGGCTGTGGCCGCCGAAAGCATCAGCGCGGCGGGGGCAAGTTTGGCATTGATGCTGCTGCGCCCGCTGCTGCCGCTGATCGTGGCGGTGGTGGCGCTGTTCCTAATCGCGCTGCCACTTCGCGGGCTGTCATCGCTATTTGGCGCATTGTCTGCGGGCATGACGCTGATGGCGATTTCTGCCGTGGCCGCAACGATGGTGACGGCCGTTGTCGATGCACGGGGCGAGGTGGCATCGCGCAGCAGGCTGCTGGCCCTGTCTGCGCGGGTGATGTCTGTTTTGATGTTGATCTTGGGCGTATTGGCGGTGGTTGCTGTGGCGCAGCGCGTGATTCAATACGGCTGGACCCCGCCGCGCATTTATGCGGCGCTGGGGGCGGCGGTTAGCCTTGGCTATGGGCTGATGTATGCCGCAGAAGCTGTGCGCGGCGATTGGATGGCGCGCATTCGCCGCGCCAATGTGACCATGGCGCTGGCCTTGGTTGCTTTAGCGGCGCTGGTGCTGACCCCCATTTTGAACGCCGAACGCATTTCCACCGCCAGCCAGATGGCGCGGTTTGACGATGGCCGCACCCCGCCTGAAAAGCTGGATGTTTTGGCCTTTGAAGGCTGGGGCATTGCGGGCCGCGCGGCGCTGGATGATCTGACCGCGCGGTCGAAAGAAGCGGGGGGCGCGTCGCTGGCCGCGCGCCTTGCCAACCCCTATGACAGCACTGATCTGGCCGCGCCAGATTTGGCCGCCCTGCGCGCCGAAGTGGTGGCGGTTTTGCCGCTGCAACCGCCCAGTGCGGGCGCTGATCAAGCCATTTTGATGCAAGGGATGAGCGATTATACTTTGGCCGAGGTGAAAGACGCATGTGCGCGCGCCACTGGCGATTTGGCTAAGTCTTGCGTCATGATCGTGGCCGATTTCTTGCCCGCCCTGCAGGGCGACGAAGGGATGATCGCCCTGATTGGGACAGGCGGCGATTTGCAGATTTATGGGCTAAGCCAAGACGCCACTGTGGGGTATTGGGCGCAGACCGATACGATTGGCGTGCTGAATTTTCCCTATGGGGATGAGGCGATTGCCGCCGTGCGCGCATGGCAATCTGGCCCGCCCGCGCTGAAACCCGCGCCGATTATGCAGGTTCCGCTGGGCGCAGGCGGGATGATTTTGCTGCCATAGCCGCCCTGCGCCCGCGCAATTTGCTGGGTATTTTCGGCAAAAGCGGTGCAAAAAGTGTTGGCTTTATGCGCTGATTTCCTTTGCCGCACTGCGCGATGCAGCGCTTTGTTAAGCCCTATCGCATAGGCTTTGATCTACGCCTTTTGGATAGGAACCATTTGCCATGCTTGGCCTGATCAACCGCGCCTTTGAAGGGTTTTTGCGCGATACCTATGGCGTTGTTGTCTGGAAACAGGTGGCGGTGGCGGCTGGGCTGGGGTTTGATCGGTTCGAATCGATGCTGCAATACGACCCTGATCTGGCCGACCGCGTGGTCGGCGCCGCGGCCCAGGTGCTGCGCCGCCCGCGCGAGACGATATTGGAAGATGTGGGCACTTATCTTGTCTCGCATCCCAATTTGGAACGGCTGCGCAGGCTGCTGCGTTTTGGCGGCGTGGATTTTGTTGAATTTCTGCACTCGTTGGATGATCTGCCAGAACGGGGGCGGCTAGCGCTGCCTGAGCTGGAACTGCCGCGCCTGCGGCTGGTGGATCAGGATGGCGGCGTGTTTCGGCTGTATTGCCAGATGCCTATCACGGGCATTGGCCATGTGGTCGTGGGGCTGCTGCGCGCTATGGCCGATGATTACGGGATGCTGGCGCTGATTGATTTTGATCAAACCCTGCCCAGCGGGGAAGAGGTGGTTGCCGTACATCTGCTGGATTATCGCCATTCAAATGGCCGCGCCTTTGACCTGTCGGCGTTGATTTAGGGCGCGTAATGGGCATTTTAACCCCCATTTCCACCCTGCCCATCGCCGCCATGGGCCGCTTTATGCCCATGTATATGGCGGTGGATGACACGGGCCGCATTCGCGCGCTTGGCCCATCGCTGCGCCGCGTGTTGGGCCGCCCCAGCCCACTGGGCCGTAGCCTGTTCGAAGTGCTGGCCTTTCGCCGCCCCGCTGGGATTAAATCGATTGCCGATTTGCGCGCGCAGGCGGGGGTGCAGCTGCATCTGGGCCTGCGCGGCCAGCCCGATGTGCATTTGCGCGGGCTTGCCATGCCTGTGGGGGACGGCGCGATGCTGATCAACCTGTCATTCGGCATTGGCGTGATTGATGCAGTGCGCCGGTATGGCCTGTCTGCGGCGCATTTTGCGGCCACTGACCTGACAATCGAACTGCTCTATCTGGTCGAGGCGAAGGCGGCGGTGATGGGCGAATTGCGCAGCCTAAACGCCCGTCTGAACGGTGAAAAGTTGCAGGCCGAAGAGGCCGCGCTGAGCGATCCCTTGACGGGCCTGCGCAACCGCCGCGCGCTGGATACGATGCTGGGCGTGATGCTGGATCAGAAGGCATCATTTGGCCTGATGCATCTGGATTTAGATTACTTTAAGGCGGTCAATGACCGTTTGGGCCATGCGGCGGGCGATTATGTGCTGGGCGAAGTGGCCCGCATTTTGCGACGCGAAACCCGCGCGACCGATACAGTCGCCCGCGTGGGCGGCGATGAGTTTGTGCTGGTGATGCCCTATATGACCGACCTTAATCAGTTGCGCGCCATTGCACAGCGCCTGATTGCAGCCATATCAAAACCGATACGGTTTGAAGGCCAAGAGTGCCGCATTTCTGCGTCAATCGGTATGGTCGCCTCGACCAATTACGGCCAAATCAATATAACCCGAATGGCCGCCGATGCCGATGCCGCCCTATATGCCGCCAAGCGGGCAGGGCGCGGGCGGGCTAAATTGTTTCAAGGCGAGGGGGGCTAACCCGCCAAAGCGCCTGCCCCCCGCGCCTTATGCGCCGTTTACGAAGCAGGCGGCAGGCTGGCGAGGCCAAATTCGGCAATGGCGGCATCCAGCGTCATGGTGACGCTCCCTTGCTCGCCCAAACGGCGCACAGAGACAGTGCGATCGGCGACCTCTTGCATCCCTACGGCAAAGATCACTGGTACGCGGCCCACGGAATGTTCGCGCACCTTATAATTGATCTTTTCATTGCGAATGTCCGCCTCGGCGCGCACGCCTGCCTTTTGCAAGGCGGCGACCACTTCATGCACAAACGGGTCGGCATCGGACACGATGGAGGCCACAACTACCTGACGCGGGGCCAGCCAGAAGGGGAACTTGCCCGCATAGTTTTCGATAAGGATACCGATAAAGCGTTCAAAGCTGCCCAGCAC
>CAXNEP010000012.1:0-17146 GCA_964200865.1 Cypionkella sp.
GATTTATGCCAACGCAACGCGGTCCAACCCAAATCTGGCGGTCACTGCTTTGGTCATCTTAACCCAACATCGCTGCGGCCGAAAAGTTTCCATGAAGGATCGTTGGATTCACGTGGCTCCAATTGGGCCAGTTTATTCTAGGCAACGCCTTTCTACGGGGACTGCTTTACGCGGACAGCAAAGTCCCATTGTGAAGGATAGACGTGTCAGTCTGGTCTTGACGGTTTCAGACCCGTCGGTTGCCTCGTTCGATGTACAGCCAAGAAAACGAACTCTCGGTGGCTGAATTTCCCAGATTCTGCCCGTGCGGTTTGCCGACCAAGTGATCTTATCGTCAGCCAGAAGGCGCTTGTCACTTGCTGGCTGGCGGCAGGCCAAGCATCTCTCTGGCTTGTGATGGTGTGGCAACTTTGCGGTTGTATCGCTGGCATAGGTCAACCACCCGCGCCACAAGCGCCGCGTTCGACGGGGCCAACGTATGGCGATCCAGTCTGACGTTGTCTTCAAGCCCAGTTCGGGCATGGCCGCCTGCAGCCACGCACCATTCATTCAGCGTCAATTGTGCAGGCCCAATGCCCGCCGCGCACCACTGCGAACCTGGAAGCAAACGTTCAACGGTGCGAATATAGTAATCGAACGTGTCCCGATCTGCGGGCATCGCGTTTTTCACACCCATCACAAACTGCACATAGGCAGGTGCTGCTAGCCGTCCGTCGCGCTGCATAGCGGCGGCTTGATGGATATGGGAAAGGTCAAATGCCTCGATTTCAGGTTTGACGTTATACGCACGCATTTGCGCCGCGAGCCAATCCACAAGGTCAGGCGGATTTTCATAGACACGGTTTGGAAAGTTGTTCGACCCAACCGAGAGGCTGGCCATGTCAGGCCGCAGCGGCAACATCGCGCCGCGTTGTTGCCCCGCGCCAGATCGGCCACCCGTCGAGAATTGGATGATCATTTCAGGGCAGTGCTTTTGCACGCCCTCTTGCAAGCGGGCAAATTTTTCGGGGTCCGCCGATGGGGACTCGTCGTCGTTGCGCACATGGGCATGCACAATCGAAGCGCCCGCTTCGAATGCGGCATGGGTGCTTTCGATCTGTTCGGCGGTTGTTATCGGCACCGCTGGATTGTCAGATTTGCGCGGCAAAGACCCTGTAATGGCCACGCAAATAATGCAGGGTTTCATGATGCGGCCGCTAGGATAAAGTCCCAATCCAATTCCCAGCTTGGCGCAAGATCGCTGCCCGTTTGGCGGAAATCGCCGATCAGCGTTTCCTTCACGCCAAAAACCGCGTCGATTTCCAGATAGGGGCAATCGGGCGGAAAGACATGGGTGATCACCGTTTCATAGCCTGCGGCCTTGACGATGAAATGGATATGCGCCGCTCGATTGGGGCCACGCTGCATTGCCCCCAGCAATTGGCCCACGGGGCCGTCAAAGGGAATGGGGTAATAGCGCGGCTTGACGGATTGAAAGGTGTAACGCCCTTCGGCATCTGTGGTGAAAATCCCGCGAAGGTTCATATCGGGCTGAACGCCCTTTTGCTGAACATCGTAAAAACCGTCATCATTGGTCTGCCACGCATCCACCGTAGCGCCCGCAATCGGCTGGCCGTTTTTGTCCAAAACCCTGCCGCGCACAGTCAAAGGCTCTCCCTTACCATCAAGGCAGATATTTGCGCCATTGTCGCGGTGCGGCGGATTTTCCACATAGAATGGGCCAAGGATGGTGTTTTCGGTCGCACCATCGCCATGGCTGTGGTTGATGGCATCCACCAACATGGTGACACCCAAAGTATCAGACAGCAGGATGTATTCCTGCCGCCAATCGCTGCACATATGCCCCGTTTCGGTTAGAAACTTGATCGCGGTCAACCATTCTTCGTGGCTGGGGCGCACCTCTTTGACAAAGGCATGCAGGTGTTTGATGGCCGAGGTCATCACCTCTGCCAGCCGCGCATCTGTCGCCTCGCCCATGCGGGCAAGCACGACATCTGCCGAAGTATCTTCTTCGAAATAGGGGAATTTGGTCCAAGGCCGCTTAAAGGTTGTCATCATCGCGCTCCGTCAATTGCCAAGCAGGCTGCGCAACACGCGCGTCAGATCGGCCTTAGGGTCTGGTGTGATTTCGGCGGCGCGCCACGCCACGTGATGGTCAGGGCGGATCAGCAGACATCCAGCATCGGAAATTTCGCTGGCGCGGGCCCAATCGCCGCTGTGATCGGTGATCTTGCGGCGGGGCCCTATCAGGTGGCTGGCAATGGTTAGGCCCATCTCTTTGCCAACTGCCTCTGCCGCCTCTACCCATACCTCGCCGCCGATACCCGTCAACACAGTGAACCGCCCATGGCCGCACAGGTCTAGCGTCGACAGTTTACGCCCTGTTTCCTTTTCAAAAACCCACACATGCGGCAGACGCGCGCCTGGCCAAGTGGTGGGTTGATAGTGCAGTTCAGAATCCAGTTGGAAGGCAGGTTCGACCTGCCCATCGGTCACCACTGCGCCCGAGGTATATCGCTGGTTCATCTCCACACCATGGGCATCAAATTCATACTTTTTGAAGGCAATTGCCGCGCGAATGGCGGCGCGCTGCTGTTCTGCTTCGGGGGTTGCATCGCAGCGGGCATCCATGCTGGCCTGAATTTTGGCCACATCGGTGCCGCCTGTCATGCCAAGCGCGCCAAAAATCGGGCCAAACTCGCCGATGGATTGGTTGGCGCGGGTGACGATTTGCTTGGCAATCGGCGCGCGTTCTTTGGAATAGCTGTCCAGCAAGGCAGGGGTTGCTTGACCTTTGACCACGGCGGCCAGTTTCCACGCCAAATTGAACGAATCCTGAATAGATGTGTTCGAGCCAAGTCCGTTTGATGGCGGATGGCGATGCGCCGCATCCCCCATGATAAAAACGCGCCCCTTTTGCATATGGGTCGCATACATGTTGTTCACCGTCCATGTACTGGCCGACAGCAGTTCGATGTCCAGCTTTGGGTCACCGACAAGTTGGCGTGCGACTTGTGTGGCCAAGGCGGCATCAACCTTGGGCGCGGGCTGGCTGATGTCATACCCCCAAACAATCAGCCATTCATTCCAAGGCCGCACCATCCGCACAAGGCCCATGCCAATGCCACCCACATCGGCCCCAGGCTGCATGACCCAATACAAAACACTGGGGCGGTGGGCGACATATTTGGACAAATCGGCGCGGAACAGAATGTTCATCGATCCGCCGACACCCATCTTGCCTTCAAAGGGCAAATCTTCGCCCTTGGCCACCAGCGAGTTGCCGCCATCTGCGCCAACCAGAAATTTGGATCTGATGGTGATTTCTTTGCCCGTCAGGCGATCTAGGCAGGTGGTGGTCACGCCATCGGCATCTTGGCTGTGGCGCAGATATTCGGTGGACATGCGGGCTTGCGTGCCGCGCGAGCAGGCCGTTTTGAACAACAGCGGTTCCATAAAGGTCTGCGGCAAATCATTCATCAGTGTAGGCGATGACATCAGATGTTCCGCCTTTGACAAAGGATGTGTGCCCCAGCTTTTCATGCGGCCAATTTCTTCGCCTGCAAGGCTTTCGCAGAACACATTCTCGCCCATAATCTCTTGGCCCGAAGCATTCATATAGGCTTCTTGTTCGACCTCATGGCCCAGATCGCGCAGCACCTCCATCGTGCGTTGGTTTGTAATATGCGCGCGCGGAGTATTGGCCAGCCAGCGATAGCGGTTGACCACCATATTTTCGACGCCATACGATGACAAAAGCGCCGCCGTGGCCGATCCTGCGGGGCCGGTGCCAATGATCAAGATGTCGGTGGTTATGTCGGCCATTTATGCGATCCTCATATTGGGTTGTACTGTCATGAATTAGTCATCGGTGTCTTTGGTGTCATTGAACACCAGTCTGCGCCGAATGGGGAACAGGTCTACACCCGTTCGGTCATGGATCAGGCCCCATAATCCGCGCGGCGCATACAGCATCACGGCAATGCCGATCAGCCCCAAGAGCAGCGAATACCAAGACCCGTAATCGGCCAACATCCGCTGCAACACAAAAAAGACGATCACGCCCAAAATCGGGCCTTCGATGGTGCCGATGCCGCCGATCACGACGATGAAAATGATAAAGCCCGTCCAATCCAACAGCGCAAAGGCAGCATCAGGCGAAATGCGGGCGGTTTGCATATAGATAAGGCCGCCGCAAAGGCCCGTGATTGCCGCTGCAGTCACGAAAACAAACCAATTCATCCGTTCGGCATCCACGCCTACCGAACGGGCAGCCACACGGTTATCGCGCACCGCCGCAAGGGCCAGACCTTGGCGCGACCGCAGCAGCGCATAGACCCCAAGAATAGTTCCCGTCGCCAAGGCCAAGGCCAGCCAATAGGCCAAAACATCCCGCGCGGCGGCATCTCGCACACCCAAAAGGGCGGCGATCTGCGGCACAAACATCATATCTGCCGTCGCCTCGCGCGGCAGCGAAGTGCCCGTGCCGCCGCCAAGTGTTTTCCACTGCGCCATCGAAAGGCGCACCACCTCGGCGATCACCCATGTGCCAATCGCAAAATATGCGCCCTGCAAACGAAAGGCGAAAAAGGCCGTGGGAATGGCCAGAATGGCTGCCGCAACCCCGCCCAGAAGAATGGCAGGAACAGGATCCCAGCCCCACAAAATTACCCCTGCAAACATCGCATAGGCCCCAATCCCAACAAAGGCCTGCTGCCCCACCGACACAAGCCCCGCATAGCCAGCCAATAGGTTCCAGCATTGCGCCAGCGCCAGCATGGTCAAAATGGCGAACATTTCTTGCACCAGTCCGCGTCCCGCAAAGACGGGCAAAATAAAGCCAATCAACAAAAGCAGCGCCCAGAAGATAGCGGCGCGGCGCGAGGCGCGCGTGCGGGTCTCAATACGGATGGAAGGAATATTTGGCATCAGTCAAACGCCCTTGGAAACAGGCCGCGTGGGCGGACAAGCAGCACCAGCAAAAAGGCAAGATGGCCCGACAGAATTTGCCATTCGGGGTTGATCGCGCCGCCCAGCGTTTGCGCCACGCCAATGATTATCCCCCCCGCAAGCGTACCCCAAAACGACCCAAGGCCGCCAATAATCACCGCCTCGAACGCGTAAATCAGGCGTGCGGGGCCGATTGTAGGGTCAAAATTGGCGCGCACACCCAGATATATGGCGGCAATGGTGACAACCACCATCGCAATGCCAGTGGCCATGGCAAAAATGCTGGCGGGGCGAATGCCCATCAGCTGCGCCGTGGTAGCATCATCCGACACCGCCCGAAACGCGCGCCCAAGGGCGGTGCGATAGAACAAATGGTTCAGCGCAAGGATCACCACGATCGCCGATGCAAAGGTCAAAAGCGGGATCACGCCAACCGATATCGGCCCAAGCGCCACCGAAGCGGTTTCAACACTGCCCAAAGGAATGCGCTGGCTGTCAGCAGAAAACCCTTCAAGCAAGGCGTTTTGAATGACGATGGACAGGCCAAATGTGACCAAAAGCGGCGGCAAAATATCATCGCCCAACGTGCGGGTCAGCACAAACCGTTGTAACCCCCAACCCACGGCAAACATGACAGGCGCTGCAATCAGAACGGCCAAAAGCGGATGCAAACCCAGCACCGTGACGCAAACCAAAATCAGATAAGCGGCCAAGATAATCAAATCGCCATGCGCAAGATTGACCAGCCGCATGATGCCGAAAACAAGGCTTAGCCCCGCTGCAAACAGGGCGTAAAGCCCGCCCAGCAACACGCCTTGAACGATTGTATCCACCCAGATCATGCATGTGCTCCGAAATAGGCGTTATGGATGGCGCTGCGCGTCAGGCTGTCTGGCGTGCCTTGCAGCGTGATGCGCCCTTCCATCATGCAGATGACGCGGTTGGCCACGCGCAGGGATTGGGTGATATCTTGTTCCACAACAATCACCGATGTGCCCGTTTCTTTGATGGCGGGCAGGCTGGCATAAATGTCTTTGATGACCACAGGCGCAAGGCCAAGGCTGATCTCGTCGCACAGCAAAAGGCGCGGGTTGGACATCAGCGCGCGCCCGATGGCCACCATTTGCTGTTGCCCGCCCGAAAGCGATGTTGACGCTTGCAGGCGGCGTTCGTGCAAGATGGGAAACAAAGCATAAATTGCAGATAGGTTCCACGGGCCAGTGGTTTTGCGCCCATAGGTGCCAATCTGAAGGTTTTCTTCGACATTCAGCGAGGGGAACAGCTTGCGCCCCTCGGGCACCATCGCGATTCCCTTGGCCATCATTTCGGGCGCAGTCAGCGCGCCAACTGAGGCCCCATCATAAAATATCATGTCTGGCGACGAGGCCAAAATGCCTGACAGCGCCCGCATCAAGGTGGATTTACCCGCCCCATTGGCCCCAATAATGGCCAGCGTCTCGCCCGCATCAATGCGCAGATCAACCCCGAACAGCGCCTGAAAGCTGCCATAAAATGCCGTCAGTCCATGGGTGGACAAAAGCGTCATGCCTCTACCCCCAGATAAATTTCCTGCACCTCGCGCCGCGCCATGATTTCGGCAGGCGCGCCAATGCCCAGCACACGGCCAAAATGCAGCACCAGCACCTTTTCGACCACAGCCGTCAGCGCGTGCAGCACATGTTCAATCCAAATGATCGTGGTGCCCGCACTGTGCAAATCGCGGATAGTCTGCACCAATGCCGCGCATTCGCCATCGGTCAGCCCGCCTGCAATTTCATCCAGCAGCAAAAGGCGCGGGTTTGTCGCCATCGCACGCGCCAGTTCAAGCCGCTTGCGATCCAGCAGGGAAAGCCCCCCCGCTGGGATGTTGGCCTTGGACAACAGCCCTGTGCGGTCTAATACTGAGGCGCATTCGCCCGCGACATCGGCTTCGCTTTTGTTCTGGCCAAAGGCCCCTGCGACCAAAAGATTTTCAAAAACAGTCAGTTTGCCAAAGGGTTGCGGAATTTGAAAGGATCGACCGATCCCCAACTGGCACCGCTTCATTAGGGGCGCATGGGTGATGTCAAGACCGTCAAGATGAACCGTTCCGCTGTCTGGGCGCAGATTGCCTGTGATCAGATTGAACAGCGATGACTTGCCCGCCCCGTTTGGCCCGATGATACCCAAGGCCTGCCCCTGCGGCACGTCAAAGGAAATGCCATCGGCAACCGTCACGGCACCGAAGGATTTCGACAGATTATGCAGCGCAAGAAGGGTCATCCGGGCTCCGATAGGGATGGGACGGTAAGAGCAAACTCTCCCCCCACCTGTGCAGATGGGGGGGAGATGCGTAAGCGGTACAGTTAAGCGATGGCTTCCATCGTGCCGCCCGTTGGGATGTTTGTGGCCGTTTTGTTGTCAACGATCACAAGATCATAGCCGCCGCCATCTTTCAGACGCCATTGCCCACCCACAAGCGGGGTTTTGGCCACGTTCTTTACCGCAAAAGGTGGCAGGCCTGCGCCGTTAAAGGCTATGGGGCCAACGATTGTGTTCAGGTTGGTTGCGGCAATCGCCTCGGCCACGGACACGCCATCGCCTGCATCACTGACACGGCCCAGAACATCGGCGGCCATTTCAAACAGGGCATGAACAAAGCCGATGGGCTGCGTCCATGGGCGGCCCGTGGCAGCGGTATAGCCCGTCGCCAGATCACCCGCCGATTGGCCCGACAGCGACGAAGCAAAGGGATGGTTGGGCGACCACCAGACTTCGGACGACAGGTTATGCCCCGTATCGCCCAAAGCATCGACCGCCTGCGGGAACAAAATCGCCTTGCCCATCGACGCAACTTTGGGCGTATAGCCCTGCTGCTTGGCCTGCGTCCAGAACGTGGTGAAATCTGGCGGAATCATCACGCCTGTCACGATTTCAACATTGGCCGCCTTGAAGGCGTTGATTTGGCTGGAAAAATCATCCGACAGGTTTTGATAGCGGCCTGGGTCGGTTAATGTATAACCCTGCGCCGACAAAACAGGCGGAAAGCCCACATTCGGATCGCCCCACGCATTGCCATCGCCGTCATTGGGAAACAGCCCGCCCACAGATTTGTTGGTGGAAAGTTGGCCCCACATATTGGTGAAGACCGCGATCACATCTTCCAGCCCCCAGAAGAAGTGGTAGCTGAAATTGAATGGCGCCCAAGAGGCGGGATCACCAGGGTTGCCTTGTTGGCCGATGAACCATGGCTGCCAAGGGGCAACGGTGGAAATGCAAGGGATACCTTCTGCTTCGCAGGTGGTGGCGACAGGGTTTGTCGTTTCGGGCGTTGATGCGACAAGGATCAGGCTGACACCGTCATCGACGATCAGTTCCTTTGCCACTTCGGCGGCGCGATTGGGGTTAGACTGGCTGTCCTTGACGATCACTTCAATCGGCAGGCCTTTTTCAGCCGCCACTTTGGCAAAATCTTCCAAAATAAAGGCGTCTGCCTCGGCAAAGGCGGCCAAGGGGCCTGTTTGCGGGCTGACATAGCCCACCTTAATTTTTGCCCCCTGCGCAAGGGCTGGTGCAAACAGGCCAGGTGCCGCCAGCACAAGGCCAGAGGCGGCAGTCGAGCGAATAAGTCCGCGGCGCGTAATCATGATGTTCCTCCCATCAGTCGTTGTATCAAGCGGCAGGTGGTTCTCCCGCCCAAGCCCGCGCAAGCAGCGCACGCAAGGGGGCAGGGTCCACCGGACGCGGGTTCCAGTAGGGTTTGCTCGTGGCGATCTGCGTCGCCTTATCGAGGTCTTCTTCTTTTAGGCCCAAATCCCGCAGCGCCATGGGGGCGCCCATTCGGGCCGCAAAAGAATAAAGCGCCGCACTCGCTGTTGCGCCGCCCAAGGCTTCGGCCACGGGGCGCAGCAAATCGGCAACGGCAGGTTCGGTATAGGCCACCGCATGGGGCAAAATTACAGCGTGCGTTTCCGCATGTGGCAGGTTGAACGAACCGCCCAGCGTGTGACAAAGCTTGTGATGCAGCGCCATTCCAACTTGGCCCAGCACAGTGCCGCACAGCCATGCGCCATACAGCGTTTCGCTGCGCGCCGTCAGGTTTGCGGGGTCTTCGATGACCTGCGGCAGGGCGCGGCCAAAGGCGCGTATCCCTTCCATAGCCAAGATCGAAGACAGCGGGTTACGGTCCTGCGCATACAGCGCCTCAACAGCATGGGCGATGGCATTCATCGCGCTGGTCACCGTCATCGAAATCGGAAGCCCCGCCACAAGGTTGGGGTCATAAATAATGACTTCGGGCTGAACGCGGTCATCCGTGATGGTGGTTTTCAGCCCGTTTTCTGTTTGCCCCAGAATAGATGTGGCTTCTGACCCCGCATAGGTGGTGGGGATGACCACTTGGGGCAGGCCCGTGTGCAGGGCAATCGCTTTGCCAAGGCCCGTGGTTGATCCACCCCCAATTGCGACCAGACAATCGGCGCGCACTTCGGCCACATGGGCCAGCGCTTCGGCAGTTATATCGGTGGGCGTGTGCATCGCCGCTTTGGAAAAGATACCAGCGGCCAGAATGCCCAAATCTTCGGCGGTGCGCATGGCTGATGCCACTTGCTGAGGGGTAGACAGAACAAGCGCGCGGCAGCAGCCCATCGCGCGAATTTCATCGGCCACGCTATGGCTGGCCCCAATGCCGAAACGCACCCGCACGCGGGCGGTTTTGGCGCTGAATTCTGACTGGAATGTTGTCAAGGTGCCCCCGCTTCCCTAAAAGTTTTTTACACTATGGCGGCGGGGTATTGTATCAAAGGGTTATGATAGAGTATAACCTAGCGTTATGAAGATTGATCCAGAACACCTGATGATCCTTTCGGCGGTTGTTGATGCTGGCGGCGTGGTGGAAGGCGCGGCCAGTCTTGGCAAATCGCAACCGTCCGTGTCGCGCAGCCTTGCTTTGCTAGAGGCTCGGATTGGCGAGCCGTTGTTTGACCGTACGCGCCGCCCGCTAAAGCCTTCGGATTTGTGCGAGACACTCGCCGCCCACGGTCGGCGGATATTGGAAGCACAACGTGCCGCAACCGAAACCCTTGGCAGGCACCGCGGCGGCAAGGCGGGTGTGCTGCGTCTGGGCGGATCGCCCTTCTTTATGGATGGTGTGGTTGCCCCCTATATTGCCGAATTTCAGCACCAAAATCCTGATGTACGAATCGAACAGCGCTATGGATATGCAGCCGAACTTTTGCCTCTTTTGGCCGATGGGGCGTTGGATGCGGTCATTGTGCCTGTGCATCCCGCCTCTGCGCCACAAGGCCTGCAATTGATTCATCTGCTGCCAGGGCGCAATGTGATTGCCTGCCGCAAAGATCATCCAGTGCTGCGCAAACGCAATTTGTCTTTGCCCGAAATCGGCAGCTTTTCATGGGTGGCCCCGCCTGCGGGAAGCCCCCTTTATAATGACCTAAAATCAGTTGTTGCCTCGATTGGTTTAAACGATCTGCGCATCGCCTTTTCTGGCGGTTCGCTGAACGCTGTTTTGTCAATGCTTGCGGCATCAGACGCGCTGACCGTTTTGCCTTATTCGGTGGTGTTCTTGCTGCGCCGCACGTTTGCAATCGAAGTTGTGAACATCCGTATCGAACACCCCGAAAGGGATCTGTGTATCGTGCGGCGAGAAGGCGCGCCAACACCCGTTCTGCGTAAGTTCGAGAATTTCACCAAATCGGCCTTTGCCGTGCTTAGCGAGACGATCCTGCATGCCGAACGAAAGACAATTTGGCAGGGTGACCATTAGGCCCCGTTGGGGTTGACCTTGAAATAGCGGAGTTTATGCAACGTCATAGTAAAGTCGCGGTCACAAAGCCCAGCGAAAACCCCTTCGACAACCGCTCTTCCAACCGCTCTTACCGCGTCCACCGCCCCACGGACGATTTGGCAATCGCAGCAGTCAAAACGCTACCCACTAGCATTTCGCGCAGGTACAGAAGCTGTTACCGATCTGTTGTGGCCTTATGGGCCAACCAATATGATCGTGAGATACCGCAGGACATCGGCACCACATCAAAATCTGTTCTAATTCCGTCTTTGCACGCAGGGTTCGGCATCGTAGACCATACAGTAATCATACCTGCACCGTTACCAACCGTTGCAAGCGGAACCTGCCACGGCTTTGAGGCATCATTTTGTAAGTCATTAATTTGAATAATTAAATGGTGCCCGGAGACGGATTTGAACCGCCGACACGCCGATTTAGTTCCATGTCCATCATTCGGTGGCATTGTCTCAGACTACAAGGCGTTTATATCTACGCTCAAGGCCACGAAATTCAGGGCAATATAGACGACACCGATAATGCCCATGGCAACGCGGTCTAGCCTTTGGCTGCTGGAAGGCCGCCCCGTATTCATCAGTCTGGTGGAAAAGAGCGAGACGAAGACGCAAGAGAATATGATTCCGACTGCGATCAGGTTAACCTGTTCGGCAAGTGTGATTGCGGTCGTTGGGGGCAATTGGCTGTATATGTTGATAGCATTCGCGGATGCCGCAAAAATTGCGCCAAGCGCCATCCCAAAGCGGGCCGAAGATTCGGTCGCGCTCAGCAAAAGCGACATGAGGGCAAGTATCACGGCAAGTCCTGAAATCCAGTAGCTTTTGAACAGCGGGCCATAAGATTGGCGGTCGAGCGAAATTGACATGTCGATGCGCGAATAGGGGCTGCCCGCAGTATCGCTGCCAAGCAAGCCGTAATCGGTCTGGTAGACATAGGGTGCGACGGTAACCCCTTGCAGCGCGACAGCCCATCCAGCAACGTTCACGCCCTGATCCAATGCCGAGTCTTCGTCTGCCGTAAAGACGAGACCGTCGTTTGGCATCATGGCGTCTTCGATCTTTATCTGGATCGTGTGATTGTCAAGCGGATAGCGGTTTACATCGAAGTCTTGGAATATCTCCGCCTGAACACGGACTGAAGCAACTTTATAATCTTCTACTGAATAAAAGTCGGATTCACTGCGCGACGTAATAACGCCGTTGGCGATTTCGAATGTCAGATCGGGGCGAAGATCGCTGTTTTTCCACCGGAACCAGACCCACATATCTACATCAGCCGATCCTTCCTTGGGTGAGACGTGGGATATCCGTAATACATAAGCACCGAAGGCGACTTGCAGAGGTTCGGAGCTTTCAGAAATTGATGAAGTGTCGGTTTGTGCCATCGTTGTGCCTGAAGCCATAATCGCAAGAAAGACCGCAACTATGGCGGACGAAAGATATTTTAACATCGCAAAATTCGCCTTTTTTGAAATTAATTGCCCCCTTAAAAATGTGGGTCGGAGGCGTAGAAAATAAATATCGATATGCTGTACGGACGCGAGGTAACGAAAACATGACGACATACTTCGGCTATCCGGAAGTAATGTCATCTACCTGCGTTTTCTTAACATGTTTCTGGTTCGGCGTCACAAGATATTCGTGTTTCAAAAATCTGGCGTCAGGGCCTTAACCTTGGACGGCGCGGGAGATGTGGGTTTTGCTGGCCATCTCCGCACGCGAGTAGCCTAGCAAACGGCAGGGGATTTCGCCCGATAGTGGGTTTCTATGCGGATCGAGTTCAAATTCGCCGTTCTAAGCCTCAAGCAGCGTTTGGCTGGGCACTTCCGCACTGAAGATGCTGAGTTACACCAGCAAACCAGTTCACTATGTTACACCAGCAAAACCAGTCACCGTGTCTAACACAGCACCCGCAAACACGGTGGCCAACCCAGCAAACCAGTTCACTGTGTTGGACACAGCAACCAACGCCCAAACCAGCAAAAAAGGCCCAACAACACAGGTACTACTGTGCAATGACCGTGAAACGCACTGACTAGAAACGGTGCTATGCACAAGCTTATGATTTTTATGGATTAAATGGTGCCCGGAGACGGATTTGAACCGCCGACACGCGGATTTTCAAGAATTGGCTTGTCGGTAAGTATTTGATACTAAACGTGAATTAAATGCAGAAAATGCTTGTGCTACAGAATGTGCTATCAGGCATTTTTCGCGCAAAATGCGTTTTGCTATGTTCAACACAGTATCATCAAACACTGGTTTAACACATCGTTTTTAATGCGGCCGCTAAGTAACCAAATGCCGATCTGCATCCTGACTGCCGTGTAATATCCTGATGACGTCCATTTGGTCAACGAGGTATTTGAAATAGATCATATGCGATCCCGTTATGTATTTCCAATGCCCAGTCAGTACGTCGGCGGCTCGGCCTGCTTTGCGACCTCATGCCAAGGCCAGACACGCAACCCGAATTTCGTCCGTATAACGATGCGCTTGGTCTGGCCCACAATTTTTGGCGCTATAATCCCAAAGTCGATCAATATCGGCCATCGCCAAAGGCGTGAACGCAAGTCTTTTCATTTGTCAGTAAATGCCGCACCTTTGCGTGCCTTGAATACCTCAAAATCCAATGAGGTCGGCGCACCCGATCACTCACCCTCGATGAGAGCGTCTTGCAGCGTTTTACCCTTGCCTCATGCTCTTCTAAAAGTCGCAGGCTTGCCCAGATGACTTCGCTTGCACAACCTAAGAGGTCAGCCAAAACCTGCCTGTCAACTTAGCAAGCATGTTTCTTACGGGAAGCGAACAAAAAGCGGACGCGCAAAATATGCGGTCAACTCGCTAAGTATCAAACGGGGGCTACCCAAAGCGGGCGTCTAAAATGACCCGTCATCGTTCTGTGACCCTTCTGCAAAACTTGTGTCACAAGAATCGGCTAGGCAGTATTGGAAACAAAATCGGGTATACCATCATGTCGACAAAGCCTATTATTGGGGCGGCACTTAATCGCGCCAGCCTTGTTATGCATCGTGACTGGCTGCTGGAAGCTCCACGAGATGTGGAATTGCAGCACTTCGTCGATGCCGAAGTGCTGAACAGCGATTGGTCTGCGCTCGCTGCCGAAGTGATGAAACTGCTGGACGGTCACGCGGGACGGCGCGGGATTCATGGGCCTTTCTGGGGCTTTAGCATTGCCTCTTATGACCCAGAGGTGCGTGCCGTCGTCGCCCGCAAGATGCAGCAGGCGTTGGATGTCTGCGCGGCCGTCAAGGGTACACATATTGTGATCCACTCGCCCTTCACCACATGGGGTTATAACCATCGCGGCCTTTATCCTTCTGACGCTGATCGTATGCTGTCGGCCGTGCGCGATACGATGTCTGCCGCCTTGGCCCGTGCGGCAGACATGGGCGTGACCTTTGTGCTGGAAAACATCGAAGACATCGAACCTGCCGATCGCGCTGGCCTTTGCGCGGCGCTAGATTGGCGCGCGCTAGAGCTGTCGGTTGATACGGGTCACGCCCATTACGCCCACATTTCAACAGGCGCGCCACCAGTAGATTACTTTATCCGTTCGGCAGGTGAAAAACTTGGCCATGTGCATTTGCAAGATGCCGATGGTTATGCCGATCGGCACTGGCAAATTGGCCACGGCACAATCTTGTGGCCATCGGTGTTTCAGGCAATCGCCGAAACGGGCGCGCAGCCGCGCCTTATTCTGGAACTGCGCGATCATGCGGGCGTGATCCTTTCGGCGCGGTATTTACAAATGCTGGGGCTTGCGGAATGAAGTTCATTGTTTTGTCAGATTTGCATTTGGGTCTGCCGGGCCAAGCGGTGAATGGGCTGGACCCTGCGGCGCGTCTTATGGCTGCCGTTCAAACGATCAACCGCGACCACGCCAACGCCGATTTCGTGGCTATTGCAGGTGATCTGGCCGATTTGGGTGCGCCAGAGGCCTATATGCAGTTGCAGTCAATTTTGTCGGGTTTGACGATGCCTGTTCATATCACTTTGGGCAACCATGATGACCCTGCGAACTATCTGGCGGTGTTTGGTGCCCAGCATAACGACGCCGAGGGCCGCGTGTCCAAAGTGATCGACTTGGATGGCCAGCGCGTTATTCTGTTGGACACAACCACCGAAGGCAGCCACGGCGGCGCGCTGTGTGCAGGGCGGCAACGCTGGCTTGCGGCCAAATTAGACGAAGCTGCAGATCGGCCTGTGATCGTGGTCATGCACCACCACGCCAATGTGCTGTCTTTGCCTGTGGACGAAATTCCGCTGGCGGATGGTGCGGGTTTTGCACGGCTGCTAAATCGGCATCCAGATGTTCGCATGGTAATTTCTGGCCATGTGCACTTGACCACCTGTGGGGTGTGGCATGGCGTGCCGATGACAACTTTGGCTGGAAGTCATTATTCGGTAAACGCACATCTTCCGGGCATGGCGGGGGCACAGGCGCGGCTGGAAGGGCCCGCGCAAATGGCAGTTGTTTTGGCGGACAGTGACGGTGTGGTTGTGCATTTTCAAGACACTTTGCCACGGCATATTGAATTGGCTTCGGGTCTATTTGACTGGGCCTGAAAAGGGCAGAACAGGGGCGGGATCACGGCATTTTCGCGCAAGAACGCTCTTGCGTGGCAGTAGTCTATTATATTGTTTTTTAACACTTTTTATGGATTTTGTGACGTAAAAATTTCACAAAACCGTAGTGTCACAATCAAGTATTTGTTACCAAGCGCCACCACGTTGATCCTACGCCGCAGGCAACCTGTGGCCCCCTTTTGATGGAGACAGGGACAATGACATTCAAGCTTTCGATAACTGCCATGGCGCTCTTGGCCGCTGCAACAACCGCCAATGCAGAAAAGGCCAAGTTCGAATACTGGTATGGGCTGACAGGCGATCTGGGTGCCGTCGTGGCCGAGACCTGCAACCGCTTTAATGCCAGCCAAGCCGACTACGAGGCGGTTTGCGTTGGCCAAGACGGCTACGACAAAGCCGTACAAAACACCATCGCTGCTTTCCGCGCAGGCAAGCACCCCGCGTTGCTGCAGTCTTTTGACGCAGGCACCGCTGATCTGATGCTGTCGGGTGAATTTTATCCCGTCACCAAATTGATGGCAGACACCGGCGTGACCGTTGACTGGGCAGACTATTTCCCTGGTATCGCCAACTACTATTCGTCCAAGTCGGGTGAATTCTTCTCGATGCCATGGAACTCGTCGACCCCTGTTTACTATTTCAACAAAGACCATTTCGCCAAGGCTGGCATCACCGAAGCGCCGATCACTTGGGAAGGTTTGGAAAAGGCATTGGTTGCCCTGAAGGACAGCGGTCAGGCTTGCGGTTTGGCCTATGCGCCTTCGTCGTGGATCGACCTAGAGCAGTTCTCGATGGTGCACAACGTGCCCGTCGCCTCGAACAACAACGGCTCTGATGGTTTGGATACCGAATTGCTGTTCAACACCACGTTGCACGTCAAGCATATGGAAAACATCCAGCGTTGGTTGACCGAAGGTGTGGCGATGATGCGCACGCAGGCTGCTGGAAAAACCGCGCGCGACAGCTTTGTCGAGGGCGAATGCTCTGTCTTCTTCTCGTCGATCGCCGACCACAACACCGTGCACAAGCTGAAGCCAACATTTGCTTGGGACGTGCAGATCATCCCAACCTATGAAGGTGTCGAGCGCACGAATTCCGTAGTGGGCGGCGCGTCGCTTTGGGTTCTGTCGGGCAAAACCGAAGCCGAATACAAAGGCGCTGCTGCCTATCTGGCGTTCTTGGCCACCAAAGAAGAACAGCAATTCCTGCTGGAAAACTCGGGCTATATCCCCGTAACGAAATCGACCTATGACGCGCTGCTGGCCGAAGGTTTCTATTCCAAAGAGCCCTTCATCAACCGCGACATCGCGATGAAGTCGCTGACTTGGACCGAGCCTACAGAGCTGACCCGCGGCATCCGTTTGGGCGGCATGATTCAGATCCGCGCCGAGTGGTTGGCCGAAGTTGAAGCGGCATTTGCAGGCCAAAAGACCATGAAAGAGGCACTCGATACCGCTGCCGCACGCGGCAACGAGCAACTGGCGCGCTTTGCCCAGACCTATGCGGGCAAATCCTTCCCCTAATGCAAAAACAGGGGCGCGGCCGCAAAGCCGCGCCCCAATTTTTTTGGTCAAGGCCAAGTTTTACGGCAAAGGATAGCCCAATGCGCCGCGCCTATTTCAAGTTTAGCTGGATCGCTGCCGCGCTGCTTGCGCCGCAGCTTTTGATCGTTTTTGTGTTCTTCTATTGGCCATCGGCGCAGGCCTTGTATTGGGCCTTTACGCTGGAACAGCCTTGGGGTGGGGGCAATACTTGGGTTGGATTTGACAACTTTCGCAAAGTATTG
>CAXNEP010000013.1:0-16701 GCA_964200865.1 Cypionkella sp.
CCGCGCGCGGCGATTTTCGGCGATCAGCTTGGAATTGGGGTCAGATTTTTCGGCCATGGTGGTGTGCAGATAAGGGGTGCGGGGGGTGTTGTCCAGACGGGGTTAGCGCCGCATCAAAAGCACGCCGCAGGCCACGATCAGCCCCGCGCCGATTAGGGTCAGGGCATCGGGGCGTTCGGCAAAGAAAACCGTGCCTAAGATCAGCGCAAAGACCAGGCGGGAATAGCGCAGCGGGGTGACCACGGCCACATCGCCCGTGCGCATGGCGTTGGTCAGCGCGCCGTAGCCAAGTGTGGCGAATATCGCCGCACCCAGTAGGGCGGGCAGGGCATTGGGCGCGGGCAGGGCCATGGCGCTGTGCTGCGCGGTGGAAACGATTGCGCCTGCCAGCGTTAGCATCAAAAACCCCGCGCTGCCCAATTGGGCGTTGGACAGGTTGGGCTTGGCGGCGCGCGTGGCCAAATCGCGCCCCGCAAAGCCGATCATGCCAGCGACGGCCAGCAGGGACAGGGGGGTGAAATCGGATGCGGCAGGGCGGATGATTAGCATCACGCCCAAAAGACCAAGGCAGATCAGCGCCCAGCGTTTGGGGCTGACCGTTTCCCGAAAGATCAGCGCCGCACCAAGGACAACCAGCAGGGGCGTGGCCTGCAAGATGGCGCTGGCACTGGTCAGCGGGGTCATCGTGATGGCCAGCGCATAGAACACGCGGCCAAAAATTTCAAACCCCGAACGGATGACCATAACGCGGGTGATCAGGGCGCGCGGCAGGGGGGCTGCCCCCGCGCGGATGGATTGCAGCGAAAAGGCCGCCAGTCCAAACAGGCCGATGAACAGCATGATCTGGCCCACCGCCATACCGCTGGCCGCCTGTTTGATAAGGGCATCTTCCAGCGCAAAGGCGGCCATAGCGGCCACCATAAAGGCGCTGCCGCGCAGGTTAGGGGTCACAAAATCCCCGCGTGAACCATAGCGGCGCGGATACGCGCCTTTGTGCTCTCGGTTAGGCCGACCAGCGGCAAGCGCACATCTTCGCTGCACAGACCCAGCAGGGACAGCCCATATTTCGCGCCCGCAAGGCCAGGCTCGATGAAAATGGCTTCGTGCAGGGGCATCAGGCGGTCTTGGTATTCCAGCGCCAATGCGTAATCGCCCGCCAAGGTGGCGGCTTGGAACTGCGCGCACAAACGGGGCGCGACGTTGGCGGTGACAGAAATGCACCCCACCCCGCCGTGGGCGTTAAAGCCCAGTGCGGTGGCATCCTCGCCCGACAGTTGAATGAAATCTGCCCCGCAGGACGCGCGCTGCTGCGACACACGTTCAATTTTGCCCGTGGCATCTTTCACGCCAATGATGCGCGGCAGTTTGGCAAGCTGGCCCATGGTGTCGGGGGTCATGTCAACGACCGAACGGCCTGGGATGTTATAAATCACAATCGGCAACGTGCAGCAGTCATGCAGCGCCGTGTAATGGGCAATAAGCCCAGCCTGTGTGGGTTTGTTGTAATAGGGGGTGACGACCAGCGCCGCATCGGCCCCAACCTTTTGCGCGTGCTGGATCAGGCCAATCCCTTCGGCGGTGTTGTTCGAGCCTGCCCCCGCAATCACAGGGACGCGGCCTGCGGCGACCTCGACCACAACTTCGATCACCTTGCGGTGTTCTTCATGGGTTAGGGTCGGGCTTTCGCCCGTGGTGCCCACGGGAACAAGGCCTGTGGAGCCTTCGGCAATATGCCATTCGACCAGTTTCTTCAGCGTCACCAGATCTAAAGCGCCGTCTTTGAACGGCGTGACGAGGGCGGGAATGGAACCCTTGATCATGGTGGCGTCTCCTATTCTTGGGGGCTTGTGATTCCGCCCCATTACACCCGCGTTGTTCTAGCGGGGCGCGATGGATTTGCCAAGCACGGGCAGGAAATTGCCAAAATCGCGCGCGGGTCTTGATCGCGGCACAGGCTTGCGGCAAACTGGCGTGTATGAGCAGAAAAACATTCATCGCAAAAGCGATTTCGATCTTCATCCTGTGTGCGTCTTTTGCCGCTTCCCCCGCCCGCGCGGATGAGGCCGGCGCATTCCGTGCGGCCCTAAACGCCACGGCGTCGGGCGATTGGCAGGGCGCGTTAAGCGCGGCGCAGGGCGCAGGCGCTGTGGGCGGCGATATTATCATGTGGCATTGGCTGCGCGCGGGCGAGGGCAAACTGGGCGATTACGAGGCCTTCCTTGCCCGCCGCCCCGATTGGCCCGGCCTGCCGCTGCTGAAAGAAAAGGGCGAAATTGCCGTGGCGCGCAGCGATGATGCAAACCGCGTGCTGGCCTATTTTGGTGCGGATAAGCCGCGCTCGGGTATTGGGTCTGTGGCCCTTGCCCGCGCGCTTGCCGCCCTTGGCCGCCAAGATGAGGCGCGGGCCGAGGTTCTGCGCGGCTGGCGCGAGTTGAAATTTGATGCGCAAAGTGAGGAGGCGATGATCGCCTTTGCGGGCGCGGTGGTTGACGCTGAAAGCCCCGCGCGCATGGAGGCGATTTTATGGGACGGCGCGCGTGGGGGCGAGTTGCAGCGCCTGATCCCGCGCCTGCCCGCCGATTATGCTGCATTGGCCCGCGCGCGCGCTGCCTTGCAGGCCGACAGCCCCGATGCGCCTGCCTTGGTCGAAGCCGTGCCAGCTAGCTTGGCCCACGACGCAGGGCTTGCCTTTGACCGATACGATTTTCGGATGCGCGCAAGCCGCTATGATGATGCGGCAGAAATGATCCTTGCGCGTTCGGCCAATGCGGCGGGGCTGGGTGATGCGCAAAAATGGGGCAAACGGCGCGCCGATTTGGCCCGTATTTTGATGCGTCAGGGCCAAGTGCAAATGGCCTACCGCGTGGCCGCCAGCCACCATCTGACGGGGGGCGAAGAATTTGTCGATCTGTCCTTTCTGGCGGGCTTTATCGCGCTGCGCAAATTGAACGACTCCGCGAGCGCCTTGCAACATTTCGCGGCGATGGAGGGTGCGGTTGTGACCCCCATCAGCCAAGCGCGCGCGCAATATTGGATGGCCCGCGCCTATGAGGCGGCGGGCGATGGTGCGGGTGCACGCGCGCGGTATGAAAGGGCGGCCCAACATCAAACCGCCTTTTACGGGCTGCTGGCGGCGGAACGATTGGGCCTAACCCTTGACCCAACGCTGGTAAATGTGGGGCAAGCGCAGCCGACGTGGAAATCTGCGCCTTGGGCCAATTCGTCGGTTCTGGTCGCCGCGCGATTGTTGTTGGATGCGGGCGACTTGACGCTCGCTAAGCGGTTCTTGGTGCATTTGTCCGAAGGGATGGATGCGGGCAACTTGCAGGCGCTGGCCGATTTGGCGCTGCGGCTGGAGCAGCCACATTTGGCGCTGATCATTGCCAAACAGGCGGCAGAGGTGGGCGTGATCCTGCCGCGCGCCTATTACCCGCTGCCTGATTTTGTGCCAGATAACCTGCCCGTAAGCCGCGCGCTGGCCTTGGCGATCACGCGGCGAGAATCAGAATTTGACCCTGCCGCGCAATCTGCCGTGGGTGCGCGCGGGCTGATGCAGGTTATGCCAGATACCGCCGCCGAAGTGGCGCGCAGCTTTGGCGAAACCTCATCCGCAAGCCGCCTAATTGCTGATCCCGCGTTCAACGTGCGCATGGGCAGCGCCTATCTGGCGGATTTGGTCGCCAAATTCGGCCCCGCAATTGCGCTTGTGGCATCGGGCTATAACGCAGGCCCCTCGCGCCCTGCCAGATGGATCGAAGACTACGGCGATCCGCGCGGGGGCGCGGATGTGGTCGATTGGGTTGAGACCATCCCCTTTACCGAAACGCGCACCTATGTGATGCGGGTGGCGGAAAGCACGCTGATCTACCGCGCGCGGCTAAAGGGGCAGGCAGGGCCAGTGAATATTACCGCAGAACTCACAGGGCAATAAACACCGCGCGAGCAGCTTCTCTTTTTCGCAAATATCCCGGGGAAGCGGCGCAGCCGCGCGGGGCAGCGCCCCGCCCCGCCCCCCGTCCCGTCCCCTGTGCTAGGGCATCACCTCGAACCTATCGACATCGACCATGCCGTGATCGGTGATCTTCAAATGCGGGATCACGGGCAAGCATAGGAAGGCCAGTTGCAGGAAGGGTTCCTCCAGCACCACGCCAAGCGATTTGGCGGCGGCGCGCAGGGCGGTAAGATCGGCGTGAACGTCTTCAAAGGACTTCAGGCTCATCAGCCCCGCCACGGGCAGGGCGAGTTCGGCAAGGATTTTGCCATCCCGCACCACAACAAAGCCGCCTTCAATGTCGCCAAGGCGGTTCGCGGCCAGTGCCATATCGGCGTAATCGGCCCCCACCACGGCGATATTGTGATGGTCGTGGCAGACCGTGCTGGCAATGGCCCCTGCCTGCATCCCAAACCCCTGCACAAAGCCCGTGGCGATATTGCCGTTCTTGCCATAGCGTTCGATCACGGCGATTTTCATCAAATCGCGCGATAGATCGGGGCGTTTGTCGCCGTCCACGGGGGCAATATCAAAGGTCAGATGATCGGTGATGATCTTGCCTTCGATAATGCCAATCACGGGGGTTTGGGTGCGGTTTCCCGCCGTACGGAAATGCGCGGGGGTGACGCGCGGGGCTTTGACGGAATGGCGGGCGACGGGGGGGATGATATCGCGCGCGGCAAAGGCAGCTTCGGTGATTTGCACACCGCCAGAAAAGACCATGTTCACGCGGCAATCTTCCAAACTGCCGATCACGGCGATATCGGCGCGCAGGCCGGGCGCGATCAGCCCGCGATCTTTCAGGCCAAACGCCTCGGCCGCCGATAGGCTGGCTGCGCGGTATACCGCCAAGGGCGGCGCGCCAAGGGAAATTGCGGTGCGGATCAGGTAATCCAGATGCCCGTGTTCGGCGATGTCTAAGGGGTTCCGATCATCGGTGCAAAAGGCGATATAGGGGGAAAGACGTTCGGTGATCAGCGCGGCCAGTGCGGCTAGGTCTTTGGATACCGAGCCTTCGCGGATGAGCACGCGCATCCCCTTGCGCAGTTTTTCCAAGGCTTCGTCATAGGATGTCGCCTCGTGTTCGGTGCGGATGCCTGCGGCGATATAGCCGTTCAGATCATTACCGCGCAGCAGGGGCGCGTGGCCGTCGATGTGGCGGCCAGCGAATGCCTCAAGTTTCGCCATGCAGCCGGCGTCTTTGAACAGAACACCTGGATAGTTCATAAACTCGGCCAGACCAATCACGCGGGGGTGGTGCATCAGGGGGGCGATATGCTCGGCCTCCAGCTTTGCCCCTGTGGTTTCCATATGGGTGGAGGGCACGCAGGAAGACAGCTGCACACGAATGTCCATCAGGGTGCGAGAGGAGGCTTCCAAGAAGTAATGGATACCTTCTAGCCCGCAGACATTGGCAATTTCATGCGGGTCGCAAATGGCGGTGGTAACCCCATGGGGGGAAACGCAGCGGTCAAATTCGAATGGGGTGACCAGCGAGGATTCGATATGCAGATGCGTGTCGATGAATCCGGGGACAATGATTTTGCCTGATACATCAATTTCCCGCGCGCCTGTGTAGTGGCCATAGACCCCCACCACACGGTCGCCGCAAATCGCCACATCGGTTGCCACCAATTCGCCCGTGATCAAATCGAACACGCGCCCGCCTTTAAGGACGATATCGGCGGGGGTGATGCCGCGGCCTTGGTCGAGGCGGGATTCTAGGGTGGTCATGCGCGCCTCCTGTCGTTTGGCCCATGATAGCGGGTTGCGGGCAAAGGGGAATGGGGTGAAAAGGGGGGCGAGGTGTAAAGTGTTGCAAAACCCGCTAAAGGGCATTGCCCTGAAACTTGGATCGGTCGTGGTGTTTATCACCATGGCATCGCTGATTAAGGCGGCGGGTGTGCCTGCGGGGCAGGCGGTGTTTTTCCGCAGTTTCTTTGCGATACCTGTCATTGTGGCATGGCTGGCGCTGCGCGGGGAACTCTCCACGGGGTTCAAGGTGGTCAACCCTTGGGGCCACGGCCTGCGCGGCGTGATGGGGTCAACCGCGATGGGGCTGGGGTTTGCGGGGCTGCTTTATCTGCCGCTGCCCGATGCAACCGCGCTGGGCTATGCCGCGCCCTTGCTGACGGTGGTGTTCGCCGCCCTGATTTTGGGTGAAAAGGTGCGGCTGTTTCGCTATTCGATGGTGGGGCTGGGCCTGTGCGGCGTGCTGATTGTGCTGTGGCCGAATTTGGGCCATGCGGCCAGCGAAGGTGCGGCGCTGGGGGCGGCGCTGGTGCTGACAGGGGCAGTGTTTTCGGCGCTGGCCCAAATTACCATTCGGCGGTTGGTGCAGGTAGAGAAAACGGCGGCGATTGTGTTTTACTTTTCGCTTACCTCGACCACGCTTAGCCTTGCCAGCCTGCCCTTTGGCTGGGTGATGCCGAACCCTGCGCAGGCGGTGATGCTGGTGGGCGCAGGGCTGCTGGGAGGCTTAGGGCAGATTTTGTTGACATCGAGTTACCGCTGGGCCGATGCCTCGGTCGTGGCCCCGTTTGAATATGCATCCATCCTATTTGCGCTGGGCATTGGGTATTTTGTTTTTACGGAGGTGCCCAGCGGCGCGATGCTGTCAGGGGCCGCACTGGTGGTGCTGGCGGGGGTGCTGATTATTTGGCGGGAGAGGCGGCTGGGGTTGGAGAGGGCAAAGGGGGCGTTACATTAGCTTGCATTCAATGGATTCTTCCGAATACACTATAAGGCGAGTTACATCCAAATGGTGCGAAATTGTGGGAATGGAAAAATGGTCAATAACATTGTTCTAAGGGGCGATACCAAAATAGGAAACGTCGGCGCGGAAACGGATGATGAATTTCTATTCAAGTGCTTTATTGATCACCCCGCACTTTCCGAAATAAAAGATTTGAACAATTCGAAGATGTTTTTTTTGGGTAGTACGGGAATTGGAAAAACTGCGATCCTTAGGATGATAAAGCATCAAGCAAAAGATTCAATTGATCTTGAATTGACCGAAATGTCATTGAGAAGCATTTCAAACAGTAGCGCAATTTCTTTTTTGCTACAGCTCGACATTGATATATCTCTTTTTTTGCAAGCATTGTGGAAGCGCGTTATTTTAGTAGAATATGCTAAAGTATTTTTTAAGATGAATAAAACAGAGAGTAAGCAGAACCTATTTCAGAGATTTACTTCGAATTGGCGAAATGTGAAGACAGAGCAAATACTCAAGGAATTTTTGGAAACCAACGAGGATTCGTTTTGGGAAACAACTGACAAAACAGTTATTGATGTAACGCAGAAGCTTGAAACTGATCTTTCCGCAGAGTTTGGTGCGGAAGTCGCAAAGGCACAAGGTAAGTTGAGCTATGCAAGGAGCCTAGGAGAAGAGCGCAAAACGCAATATCAAGAGCGAGCAAAAAAGTATGTGAATAGTGATTTACTGACGCAACTCGCGCGAGTAACTAGCGCGCTTGCGGAAGAAAGCCGTGATTCTCGTCAATCATTCTTCATATTGATTGATAAAATAGATGAGCCGTGGGTTGACGAAAAACTCAAGAATATACTCGTTCACTCTCTCTTTGAAGCTTGTAAGAGTTTGAGAAAAATTCGCAATATGAAGGTCGTAGTTGCCCTGCGAAATGATGTGTATGAGAAAATGAATGCGGATTTTCCAGCGTCAGCATTTCAGATGGAAAAGAACGAAGACTTCATCGCTCGAATAAAGTGGACGAAAGATGAGTTGTATAGTTTGGTTGATAAAAGAATAAATCACCTTTTTAGATATAAATACACAGCGACAGATGTTCATTTTGGAGACGTTTTTAAGGACAATTATGATAATAAATCGAAAACTTTCTCCTATATGTTAGAGAGAACTCTAAATCGGCCGCGCGATTTGATTAAATTTGTGAACTTTTGTTTCGAAGTTTCAGAAGGAAAAAGTGAGATCAGCAAGAATAACTTTAGCACCGCGGAGGGCCTTTATTCAATTGATCGCAGAGATGCATTAGTTCACGAGTGGCATCATTTTTCCCGGCCGTCGAGTGTTTATTGAAATTTATCGAGCGAAAGAAGCCAAGTTTCTCTGTACACGAATTGCTAACAACAAAATTGACAGATTTTGTTTTTGATGAATTCGGAGCCGTAGAGATTTTCCAAAAAGACCCTCTATATATCATGGTTGAAGAAAGCATTGGCGGCACGCGCAAATTAGAACCTATTGATATTGCAAGAGAGCTAATGTTCCGGCTGCATTTGATGGGTGCGGTAGAAGTGAAGATAAGTGCTGATCGGCCATTCAATTGGGTTCATCTTACACTTCGACCCATAAAGCGCGAACATATTGACGGCGAATCCAGAATAGAAATTCATCCAATGCTTTGGCGGGCGCTAGGTAATGTTGTCAGAAAGGAACATCGTAGCTAATTCCCCACCACCACATCCGCTCGCCCGCTGCCCGCCACAACTCGCCTGATATTCGGCAGATCGTTGCCTTCGATCCACGCCTTTGCCTGCGCCTCGGTTTTCCCATACCCCGCCCAGCGATCCATCAGGCGGGCGGTTAGGGCGGCCTCGGGAACGTCGATCCAGATGGTCAGGTCATAGAGCGGCAGGGCTTCGGGCCAAGGGGATTCGTTCAGCAGCAGGTAGTTGCCTTCGACGATGAGGATTTTATCCTGCGGGCCGATGATGTCTGCCCCTGCGCGGGAAATCTCTAGCGCGCGGTCGAAAAGGGGGATGGCGACTTCGGCCTCAAGTTTCAGGCGGCGCAGCAGGTGGAAAAAGCCCTGTGCGTCGAACGTGTCGGGCGCGCCTTTGCGATCCCTTGCGCCGCGCGCGTGAAGGACGGCGTCATCGTAGTGAAAGCCGTCCATGGGCACGACCTTTGCGCCTGCGCCGATCAGGGTCACCAATTCGGCGGCCAGCGTCGACTTGCCAGCGGCGGGGGGGCCTGCAAGGGCGGCGATGAACCGCCCTTCCGTCTTGGCCGCGCGGGCCGCGATAGTCTCGGCCAGCGCCTGCGGTGTCATGCCTGTTCTTCCACGCCTTCGGGCACTTTGGCCCCTGTCATAAAGGCCACGGCATCGGACATGGTGTATTGTTTGGGGTCAATCACGCACAGGCGCTTGCCAAGGCGGTGGATGTGGATGCGGTCGGCCACCTCGAACACATGGGGCATGTTGTGCGAAATCAGAATAATCGGGATGCCGCGCGCCCGCACATCGCGGATCAGTTCCAGCACGCGGCGGGATTCTTTGACCCCCAGCGCGGCGGTGGGCTCATCAAGGATCACGACTTTGCTGCCGAACGCGGCGGCGCGGGCCACGGCCACGCCCTGACGCTGGCCACCAGACAGGCTTTCAACCGCTTGGTTGATGTTCTGAATGGTCATCAGCCCCAATTCGGACAGCTTATCGCGGGCGAATTGCTCCATCCGCGGGCGATCCATTTGGCGAAATACCGTGCCCATGATGCCCGGCTTGCGCCATTCGCGCCCCAAGAACATATTGTCGGCAATCGACAGGGCGGGCGACATCGCAAGGTTTTGATAGACCGTTTCAATGCCCACAGCGCGGGCATCATCGGGGCTGCGGAAATTGACGGGTTTTCCGTCCAACTCGATGGTGCCGTGGTCGGGCACAACCGCGCCTGACAGTGCCTTGATCAGCGTTGATTTGCCCGCGCCGTTATCGCCGATGACGGCGACAATCTCGCCCGGGTACAGATCAAAATCTGCGCCGTTCATGGCCACCACGGTGCCATAGCGTTTCATCAGGCCCGTTGCTTTTAAAATGGGGGTGACGGTCATTGTGTTGCCCTCCGCAGCCATTGATCCAAAGCGACGGCGATAATCACAAGGCAGCCCGCCGCAAATTTTTGCCAGTAATCATCCACGCCCGCCAGCGACAGGCCCGTGATGAACACGCCCACAATCATTGCGCCCAAAACGCTGCCGACAATTGATCCGCGCCCGCCGAACAGCGAGGTGCCGCCGATCACCACAGCGGTGATAGAGGCAAGATTTACGTCCGAAAACGCGATGGGCGAGATGGAGCCGACGCGGCCAATGGCAACCCATGCGGCCAGCCCGCAGATTGCGCCTGCCACGACATAAACCGATGTCAGCACGCGATTCACCTGAATGCCCGACAGCATGGCCGCATCAGGATCATCGCCAATGGCGTGCACATGCCGCCCCCATGCGGTTTGGTTCAGCACATACCACAGGATCGCGGCCAGAATAATCAGTGCAATGCCGCCATAGGAAATGGACGCGCCGCCAAAGTTAAACCCTTGGCCAAACCACAGAAGAAAGGGGGCCTGCGCCTCGATATCCACATTCCGAATGGATTCTGATTGCGAATACCACAGTTTGATCGATTCAAAAATCGACAGGGTGCCAAGGGTTACGATAAAGGGGGGCAGGCGCATTTTGGTGACCAAAAGGCCGTTGATAAGGCCCATAATCCCGCCTGCAAAAATGCCGATGATAATGGCGATGCCCACAGGCACGCCAAGGCCCACGGCCAGATTGCCCATGATAAGCGAGGACAGAACAAGGATCGCGCCAACCGAAAGGTCAATGCCAGCGGTCAGGATGATTAGGGTTTGCGCCATAGCGATAAAGCCTGTCACCGTCACTTGCTTTAGAATGGTCGACAGCGCGCCAAGGCCCAAAAAGCGGGGGGCCACAATGGAAAAGGCGATGATCGACAGCAGCAGAACAAGCGCAGGAATTGTGGTGGGGTAATCACGCAGAAAGCCGCGCAAACGCGGGATAAACCCATTGTCATCGCGTTCAAAGCTGGCCACGGCGGCATCGGCGCGCGCAAGGCTGGCTTCGTAATCGGAAATGGTTTTGGTTGGTGCGTCATCCGCGCTCATCTGCGTATCCCCCCGCTTCGTAAAGTTTTAGGTTTCACTTATGAAGAAGGGCGACCCTAAAAGCCGCCCTTCCCATAATCAAGACAAAGTTATGCGGGGATTAGCCCCAGCACAGCTCGGTGCCTTTGGTGGTGTCGATCGATGTCACGCCTTCAGCAGGCTTGTCGGTGACCAAGTTTACACCCGTGTTGAAGAAGGACAGACCTTCGGTCACAGCAGGCTTCGTGCCATCCTTAGCGAAAGCAACGATAGCTTCGATGCCTTTGGATGCCATCAGCAGTGGGTACTGCTGCGAGGTTGCGCCGATGACGCCCGACTTAACCGAAGCAACACCTGGGCAGCCGCCGTCAACCGAAACGATCAAAGCTTGGCCTTCTTTGCCAGCGTTTTTCAGGGCCTGATAGGCACCTTCAGCAGCAGGCTCGTTGATGGTGTAAACCACGTTGATGTCTGGGTCTTTTGCCAGCAGGGTTTCCATCGCGCGCAGACCGCCCTCTGGGTTAGCATCCGACGATTCGTGGCCGATAACGCGTGGGTCATCTTCCGAATCCATCACGGTTAGATCAGGAACGGTGATGCCGAAACCGGTCAAGAAGCCCGTGTTGCGCTGCACGTCAACCGAGATGTTGTCTTTGTTGATGTTCAGCATTGCGATTTTGGCGGTAGCTGCGCCTTCGCCCATGGTGGCGGCAGCCCATTTACCGATCAGAACGCCAGCTTCAAAGTTGTCGGTTGCAAAGGTGATGTCCTGTGCTTCGGTGTCAGCCAAGGGGGTGTCCAGTGCGATAACCAGAATGCCAGCTGCGCGGGCATCTTTCAGCGCTGGGCCAACCGAGTCGTTCGAAGGGGTGATCAGGATACCCTTTGCGCCAGCTGCAACGCAGTTTTCGATTGCGGTGATTTGTGGTGCAGCGTCGCCGTCTTTTTCGCCAGCGTAAGCTTGGAAATCAAGACCAGCAGCGGTTGCAGCAGCTTCCGCGCCTTCTTTCATTTTCACGAAGAAGGGGTTGGTGTTGTTTTTGGTGATCAGGCAAGCCAGATCGGCTGCCGAAGCGCCGCCAGCCATCACTGCAAAAGCTGCAACGCTGGACAGGGCAAGGGTCTTTAGTTTCATTCGGTGGTCCTCCCAAGGATCAGGGCAAAGCGCCCCATTTGAATGCTACGCGCCCAAACAAGCTGTCGGGCGGTTTGTGCAGACAATCCGATTCGCGGGCCTTCGTCAAGATAAATAAATCAGATTGATTTAGTATTGACAGATGCCCATTCCCTGCGCAGGTTGCGGTGTAATTGTGCATTGTAAAGGCAGGGATCATGCTGATCGGAATATCGCCCCTTTTGGGCCCAGATTTGCTGCATACGCTGCGGGCAATGGGGCATGGCGATGAAATCGCGCTGGTGGATGGGAATTATCCTGCCGCAGAACATGCGCGCCGATTGATCAGGGCCGATGGCATTATGCTGCTGCCAATGTTGCGCGCGGTGCTGTCTGTGCTGCCTATCGAGGCGGCAGGGCGGGCATCTTTAATGAATGACCCCGCCCAAAAGGGCGAGATTCACGGCGCGATTGATGCGGCCTGCGCGGGCTGCGGGCAAAACTTTGTCATCACGCCGCTGGCGGGGGATGCGCTGTATCCGCGTATCAAAGCCGCCTATGCCATTGTGGCCACATCAGAATCGGCGCTGTACGCAAATGTGATTTTGCGCAAGGCTGCGCTAACGCCCCCCGCCTAGCCAAAATGCAGATGATGGACGCAGACCTTCCTCAGGATAAGCAAGCCGCCGAAGATTTGGGTCTGCGCGGGTCTAACCAATCGGGGATGCGCGATCATAACGAACGGCTGGTGCTGTCTTTGGTGCGCGCGCAGGGTGGGCTTTCCAAATCTGATATCGCGCGCATCACGGGCCTGTCGGCGCAGACCGTTTCGGTCATTATGCGGGGCCTTGAGCAAGACGGGCTGCTGGAGCGCGGCGCGCCCATTCGGGGGCGCATTGGCCAGCCTTCGGTGCCGATGTATCTGGCGGCCGATGGGGCCTATTTTCTGGGGTTGAAAATTGGCCGCCGCTCGGTCGATTTAACGTTGGTGGATTTTGCAGGCCAAGTGCGCGCGGCGCGCCGGCAAGTGTATCGCTATCCCACCCCCGACGGCGTGGTGGATTTTGTGCGCAGCGCTATGCCCGCGCTGGCGCGGATGCTGCCCGCAGGGCATAGCGCGCGCATCTCGGGCCTTGGGGTGGCGATGCCGTTTCAGCTGTGGTCTTGGGTGCAGCTGATCGGCGCACCGCAGGCGGAAATGGATGCTTGGCGCACCCGCGACATTCAGGCCGAATTGGCAAGCGTAACGGGAATTCCTGTTTACGTGCAAAACGATGCCACATCGGCCTGCGGGGCGGAATTGGTGTTTGGCACGGGGGATCGCCCGCGCGATTTTCTGTATTTCTACTTTGGCTATTTCATCGGCGGCGGGCTGGTGCTGAACGGCCAATTGATGCTGGGCCGCACGGGCAACGCGGCAGGTGTTGGCCCCATGCCCGTGCCCAGCATCGGCGGCGATATGCGCCGCCTGCTGGATACGGCATCGATGTCAAAACTGGCCGATGCGATGGAAGCGGCGGGCGAAGACAGCGCCCATCTGTGGGAACAGCACGCGCAGTGGCGCGTCTCGCCCGCGATCTTGTCGGCATGGCTGGATCAGGCCGCCGAAGGGCTGGCTTGGGCCGCGCTGACCGCCGCCACGCTGCTGGAAATCGAGGCGGTGCTGATCGACGGCTGGATGCCCACCGATGTGCGCGCCGAACTGACCCGCCGCACGCAAATTGCCTTGGCCGCGCTAGACCTATCGGGCATCACCCCGCCTGCCATTCGCGAAGGCACCGTGGGGGCCGAGGCGCGGTCACTGGGGGCTGCCGCGATCCCCCTATCGCAGCGCTATCTGATTGACCAGAACGCGGCAGCGCGGGCGTAAACCTTTATTCGCGCTTGCCCTTACCACAGCGGCGCAGTAAAAAACCGCCAGCCGCAAAGGGATAAGACATGAGCAAAGCCGCCAAAAAATCCGCCCCTGCACCAAAGAGCACCGCCCCGCAAGACGTGGCGATTGTCACCACTTGGAAAGTCGCCTGTGACGGCGGCGAGGGCGCGCTTGGCCACCCGCGCGTCTGGCTTTCCATCCCGCAAGACAGCGGCGAGGCGGTGTGCGGATACTGCGATAAAATCTACCGCATCGACCGCGATCATGCTGGGGACGATCACTAACGCGCCTGCCCTACCGCTTCTCTTTTTCACAAATATCCCACGGGGGTGCGGGGGTGTGAAACCCCCGCTTTCAACATTTGTGCAGGCAAGCCGCACGGGGGTGTGAAACCCCAACTACCACCCGCTGGCATTAGCACGCGCATCGTGGCAAAGTCCCCCCTACATCGGCGGGGAGAATACCATGACATTCGGCAAAGGCAGTCATCTGCATCTGATCGACGGATCGGCCTTTATCTTTCGCGCCTATCACGCGCTGCCGCCCCTGACGCGCAAATCGGATGGTCTGCCTGTGGGGGCGGTTGCGGGGTTTTGTAACCTTTTGTGGGGCGAGATTACGACCACGCGCCGCGAAAATGCGCCCACGCATTTGGCCGTTATTTTCGATGCAGGCAGCAAAACCTTTCGTAACGATATCTACCCTGCTTATAAGGCCAACCGCCCCGAATTGCCCGAAGACCTGCGCCCGCAGTTCGCCTATACGCGCACAGCATCGCGCGCGTTCAATGTGCCTTGTATCGAGATTGAGGGGTTCGAGGCGGATGATATCATCGCCACCTATGCCCGTATGGCGCGGCAGGCGGGCGGCACGGCGACGATCATTTCATCTGACAAAGACCTGATGCAACTGATGGGGGATGGCATTGATATGCTGGACCCGATGAAGAACAAACGCCTTACGCTGGACGATGTGGCCGAGAAATTCGGCGTCGCCCCAAACCGCGTGGTCGATGTTCAGGCGCTTGCGGGTGATTCGGTGGATAATGTGCCCGGCGCGCCAGGGATTGGCCTGAAAACCGCCGCCTTGTTGATAAACGAATATGGCGATTTGGATGCGCTTTTGGCGCGTGCGGGCGAGATTAAGCAGCCCAAACGCCGCGAGGCGTTGGTAGAAAATGCCGATCTGATCCGCATTTCGCGCCAATTGGTCAGCCTTGACCCCAACGTGCAGGGCCTGCCGCCGCTGGAAGATTACGCCATCGCCAAGCCCGACCCAGACACGATTATGGGTTTTCTGCGCGAGATGGAGTTTAACACCCTGACCCGCCGCGTGGCCGAAAAGCTGGGGGTCGAAGCCCCCGCGATTGCACCCGCGCAGGGCTATCAGGTGGTGGGCGCGCATGAGGAAAGCGCGGCGCAGGCAGACCAGCCCCCATTCGACCATGCCGCCTATGAGTGCATCACCACAATGGCGCAGCTAGCCAAATGGATTGCCGAAATCCACGCCATTGGCCATGTGGCGGTAGATACCGAAACCACTTCTTTGGATGAAATGCGCGCCGAACTGGTCGGCATTTCGCTGTGCGTTCATGCGGGCCGCGCCGCCTATATCCCGCTAGGGCATAAGGTGGGCGGCGATGATCTGTTTGGCGGCAATGATCGGGCCGCAGGGCAATTGCCCATAAATGACGTGCTGGCCGCGCTAAAGCCCGTTTTGACCGACCCATCGGTGATGAAAATCGGGCAAAACATGAAATATGATTGGAAAATCTTTGCTCGCCACGGGATAGAGATTGTGCCAATCGATGACACGATGCTGATGTCTTACGCGATGCAGGCGGGGCTGAACGGGCATGGCATGGATGCGCTGTCGGAAAAATATCTAGGGCATAATCCTATTCCGATCAAAGACCTGATCGGCAGTGGCAAATCGCAAATAACCTTTGACCGCGTGGCGATTGAAACGGCGGTCAAATATGCCGCTGAAGATGCCGATGTTACCCTGCGCCTGTGGTCCATGTTCAAACCGCAGTTGCACCGCGCCCGCGTGACCCGTGTTTACGAAACGCTAGAACGCCCGCTTGTGCCCGTTTTGGCCCGTATGGAAATGGCGGGAATCGAGGTAAACCGCGACACGCTTTCCCGCATGTCGAACGCCTTTGCGCAGAAAATGGCGCAGCTGGAAGATGAAATTCAAACCGCAGCAGGCCAGCCGTTTAACGTAGGATCACCCAAACAGCTGGGCGAAATTCTATTCGATAAGCTGGGCCTTCCCGGCGGCGAGAAGGGCAAAACGGGGGCCTACGGCACAGGCGCGGATATTTTGGAAGATTTGGCGACCGAGCATAAATTGCCCGGGCTCGTTTTGGATTGGCGGCAACTTGCCAAACTGAAATCCACCTATACCGATGCCCTGCAAGACCATATCAACCCCGACACGGGGCGCGTGCACACCAGCTATTCCATTTCGGGGGCGATCACGGGGCGGCTGGCCTCGACCGACCCGAATTTGCAAAACATCCCCATTCGCAGCGAAGAGGGCCGCCGCATCCGCGAGGCGTTTGTGGCCCCCAAGGGCAAGGTTTTGGTGTCGCTGGACTACAGCCAGATCGAATTGCGCATTCTGGCCCATATGGCGAACCTGCCCGCGCTGAAGGCGGCCTTTGCGCAGGGCATCGACATTCACGCCATGACCGCATCGGAAATGTTTGGCGTGCCGCTGGATCAGATGACATCCGATATTCGTAGGCGGGCCAAGGCGATCAACTTTGGGGTGATTTACGGCATTTCGGGCTTTGGCCTTGCCCGCAATCTGCGCATTCCGCGGGCCGAGGCCCAAGGGTTCATC
>CAXNEP010000014.1:0-16121 GCA_964200865.1 Cypionkella sp.
AGATCAGCTACGCGAATGATATCATCATAAACCATTGCATTTGCGATGTATTTCGCTGCCTCGCGCGATAAGGCCCAGCCTTTTTCGCTGCTATCTTGCGCAATAACGCGGGCAAGCTGATCCAGATAGTCGTGCCCATAGGCAGTATCTTGATAATCCACCACTTTGGTCAGGCCCAGCGTCGCCATTTCGGCGATCTCACTGGGCAGCGCGGCACAACGGGCTTGCAAATCTTGCCAATCGCGCAGCAAACGGGCGGGGCTTGATATCGCTGCGGCTTTGGCCTTGTCCTTTTGGGCGGGCGCTGCTGGCGCTGCAGGGTTTGCGGCCACCTCATAGGCCGCTGCAAAGGCGCGCAGGGATCCCGCCACGCCTTTGCCGCTGGCGCGAATGGCCTCTTCATAGGCGGCGCGGTCAAAGGGCAGCGCCCCCGACCCTGCCAAGGCCCCAAACAGCGCGGCGGAAATGACCGAGCCGTTCAACACAGCCAGATGGTCAAAATCTGCCGCAATGAAACGGCGCGCGGCGATTTCGGCGGCGGCGATCACCTCATCCGAGGAGGCAATTCCATCGCCCGGTGCCATCTTTTCCGACACGGCCAACGCGCGGTGGGTCGAGGCGATCAGCGTTGTGCGATCGGGGGTAACAAAGCCGCGCATAATCGCGCGCCCTGCTTCCATCATTTCGGCGGCAATCATCACATCGACATCGCCCGCAGCGGGCATCAGCGAAAACACTGGGCCGGGCGCGCCCACGGCCTGCGGGGCCATTTCCAAATAATAAACCGTGGCCCCTGTGCGCTGGGCCACACCCGCAACCGAAGTGGCCTGCGCGGCATAGCCGTTACTGCGGGCCATATCCTCGATCCAGTTGGTCAAAACGCCGCCGCCTTGGCCGCCCACGGCCAGAATAGCCAGTTTGATGATGCCGCTAAGGCGCGGGTCTTGGCGGCCCGCCTGTTCCAGCGGCAAAGATTGGTGCAAGGTCATACTGCGCCCCCTAAGGTTAGGCGGCGCGCGGCGCGGCGCGATTGCAGCCACGTGATGATGCGGGTTTGCAGGCGCGCCCAGCGTACTTCCCACGGGCTGGGGTTGTGGATGACATCGGCGCGGTAGAACGAGGGGCAAAGCACGGCGGCATCTGCCACCTCGCCGCAATTGCCGCATCCGACACAGCTTTGATCAATGCTGGCCACGGGATCATCGCGCAAAGGATCATCCAACTTTTTCAACGACAAAGATGGACAGCCCGACAGGCGGATGCAGGCATGATCGCCCGTGCAGATATCTTCGTCCACGCCAAAGCGGGGGGCCTCGACGCGGCGACCCTCTTTGATGGCCTGCTGCGCCAGCGGTTTTTCGCGGCGCTGGCGGTTTAGCATGCATTCCGATGAGGCGACGATCACCTTTGGCCCAGGGGTATCGGTGGTCAGCGCCTCGCGCAGGATGTCGCGCATTTTGCCCACGTTATAGGTGTTGTCCACTTGGCGCACCCAATCAATGCCAATGCCTTTCAAAGCCTTGGAAATGGGGTTCTGGGTGGCCTTGCTGGGGTTGTCCGCGCGCGAGGACATGATGTCTTGCCCGCCCGTCGCAGCGGAATAGTAGTTATCAACAATCACCGCCACGCCGTCAGATTTGTTGAACGCCATGTTGGTAAAGCTGGAGGAAAGCCCGTTGTGCCAAAACCCGCCGTCCCCGATCACCGCCACAGGCCTGCGCGCGCCGCCGCCATCAAAAGCAGCGTTTGCCGCAGGCCCAAGGCCATATCCCATCGTCGCGCCACCAATTTCAAACGGCGGCAGGGCCGCGAACAAATGGCAGCCGATATCGGCGCTGATCTGTAACTTGCCTGTTTCTTTTTGCACCAATTTCATTGCGGCAAAAATGGGCCGCTCGGGGCAGCCTGTGCAAAAGCCGGGCGGACGGATTGGCACGGTTTTGCTAAGATCGGGGATTTTGGGGCCGTCCATATTGGGTGCGCGCACCAAGGCGGGCAGCATATCGGGCGCGGCCTGTTTGAAAAATGCGCCGAGCGCATCCAGCATCACTTGGCCCGTATACTCGCCCGCCATCGGGAAAATATCCTTGCCGCGCAGTTTGACCGTTGATCCCGCGCGATACAAAAACGTGGTCAAGGTCTGTTCGATAAATTCTGGCTGGCCTTCTTCGATCACGAGAACCTGATCTTTGCCTTCGCAAAAGGTCAAAAACTCGGACGAAATCAGCGGATAGGTGACGTTCAGCACATAAATCGGCACTTGAGTTGCGCCGTTCAAATCCGCAAGGCCCATCCGCTGAAGGGCGCGGATCACGCCGTTATACATACCGCCCTGAATAACCAGCCCCACAGGCGCTGTGCTGGGGCCGAACACCTCGTTCAGCTTGCGGTCGGCGATGAACTTTTCGGCATTGGGCCAGCGGTTATTGATTTTGTCCTGTTCGTGCAGATAAGACATCGGTGGCAACACGACGCGGGCGAAATCTGACTGCGGGTTGGACAGCGCATCGCGCACCGTCAGGGCGGGGCGTTTGTTGTCGCGCGTCGCAAAACTGCCCGTCACATGGCAGGCGCGGATTCGCACCATCAGCATGACGGGGGTATTGGATGCCTCGGACAATTCAAACCCATCCTGCACGGCTTTGGTGATGCACGGCAGACTGGGGCGCGGATCAAGCAGCCAGAACTGCGATTTCATCGCAAAGGCGTGGCTGCGCTCTTGCATGATAGAGGATCCTTCGCCGTAATCCTCGCCCACAATAATCAGCGCGCCGCCATTCACCCCTGATGAGGATAAATTGGCCAAGGCATCCGACGCCACATTCACCCCAACGGGGCCTTTAAAGGTGACCGCCCCGCGAATGGGGTAATGCACGGATGCAGCCAGCATTGCGGCGGCGGCGGCCTCATTCGCGTTCGCCTCAAATCGAATCCCTAACTCGGCCATAAGGTCTTCGGCATCGGCCAGCACATCCATCAAATGGCTGATCGGCGCACCTTGATAGCCGCCGACATAGCCCACACCATTTTCAAGCAAGGCCTTGGTCAGGGCCAAAATCCCCTCGCCCGTAAAGGTATCGCCATTGCCTTTTCGCAGGTGCTCGACTTGGGCTTTGAATGATCTTTCCGCCATTTTGGAAACTTCCGTTCTGCGTAAACTAGGAGCGCGCGCACTGCGCAGCGGTTACAGGTTGTGAACCCGAATATTGGCTAGCATTTTTTGCAAAGTGGCGACAAAGGCGCGCCTCTCATCTTGGCTGATATCGCGGAACATATGATCGTTCGCCTCGGCCATTTTGGGCCAGATATGATCAAAGGCTTCGCGGCCCTGTTCGGTGATAAGAACGCGCACGGCGCGGCTGTCATTGACATCGGTCACGCGGCGAATCAGCCCATCAGCTTGCAACTGATCCAGCGCGCGCGACAGGGTGGATTGTTCAATTACGGTCAGCACCGCAAGTTCACCAATCAGCGGCGCATCCACCAAAGACAGCACCGCCAAAGCGCGCATTTTGGGCGTGGTCAGGCCCAAGCCCGCGATATCATCGCGCAGGCTGGCGTTATAGCGCCCCATGATCCTGTTCATCAGATAGGGGGCGTAATTGCCAAGACCAATCTCGCCAAAGCGGGGCAGTTTGGGCTTTGGGTCGGGCTGATCTTTCATGCGCCCAGCCCTTTTGCCGCCAAAAAGCCAGACCCGCCCCCAAGCCCAGGGCCAGGATGGGTCGAGGCCCCAATATGCGTTAGCCCGCGCACCAAACCTTTGCCATTGGTCGAATGAGCATAAGGGCGGAAGATAAAGAACTGGTCAATCGTGCATAGCCCACCATAGGGATCACCGCCAACAAGATTGATGTTCATGCGCTGCAAATCTGCGGGTGAATGGGCGCATCTGGCCAGCTTGATCTTGTCAAAGTCTTTGATGTGGTGCGCCAAAATGGCCTCGATACGGTCTGCAAATGCCTCGCGCAGATCATCTGTCCAAGTGCCATCGGTGGCGATTTTTCCTGCCGCATCCCCCTTAACCACGCGCGGTGCATCTGGGATTTGCAGCCACAAAATCGCCTTGCCTTCGGGGCAGCGGCTTGGGTCAAGCCTATGTGGCTGGCCCACGCAGATGGTCGGCGTTTCGGGCAGCATGCCGCGCTCGGCCTCGTTTGCGGATTTGGATACGCTGTCGATGCCATCGGCCAGATGGATCAGCGCAACATCATCCAGCCCTGCGCTGCGCCATTCGGGGTGGCGATCCAGCGCGTAATGCAGCTGGAAATTTCCGCGCCCATGGCGAAAGGCCTTCGCGCCCGCCTGATCCTGCGGCAAGTTTACATCACGCAGCAGCCGCTCTTGCAATTGGCCCGGCGCAGTCGAGGCCAAGACCGATGCGCAGGCTATTTGCGTGCCATCCGCCAGTGCCACGCCCGTGACATGCCCATCCTTAACCAGAATGCGGTCAACATCGCTGTTGCAGCGAATTTCGCCGCCGTTTTCGGCAATCAACGCAGCAAATGCCGAAACCGCCTTTGCTGCGCCGCCTTTGACCACGGGCGCACCCGCAGCCTCTAATGCGAAGGCAACCACTTTTGCCATTTGCCCCGAATAGGTGCTGTCGGGCGTTAGGCCGCAATGCAACACCCATGGCGCAAAAAGCGCCTGCAACAAGGGGCTGGAATAGCCCGTTTCCAGCCATCCGCGCGCAGGGGTCAGCGCCGTGCCAAACCATGCCGCCAGCCCGCGCAGCCCACGCTTGCGCATTTGCCCAAACAGCAGTTTTGCCGTGGGCCAAGACCACAGGGCCCCGCCCAAAAGGCCAAATAAAAACGGCGCATCCGCTTCGATGCTGCCGACGTCCCGCGCATGCTGATCGCCGTCACCCGCCGCAACCGCGTTAAAGGATGCGACGTTGTTTGCGCGGTTGGTTGTTAGCACAAGCGCATCGCCATTAGGGCGAATAACGGCCGTGGGATGGGGGGTGTGGCAGTATTCAAACCCATGCCGCGCCAAATGGGGGCCCAGCGCGGCCCCCGCAGGCGAGGTCATGAACAACACCCATGTCGCCGCCATCACATCATGCTGAAATCCGGGCAAGGTCAGCTCGGCGCTTTTCAAACAGCCGCCGGGGGTAGCTTCGCGTTCCAGCAGCAGAACGGACTTGCCCTTAAGCGACAGCATCGCCCCCGCAACCAGCGCGTTGATGCCCGACCCGATGATGATGTGATGGGGTTGCATGAACACTTAGCCCTTTGGAACCAGCGCCAGCGCCCGAATGGGCGAGCCTGTGCCCTGTTTGATTTTCAAAGGTGCCGCAATCAAAATCGCGCCTTTTGCGGGCAATTTGTCCAGATTTGCCAAAGAGGCAAGGCCAAAGCAGTTGTTTTTGTGCAGCAAATTATGCGCAGGAAACGGGGGGGTCATGCCGCCCGCTTGGCCTGCATCTGTGCCAATGCACTGGCTGCCCCAACCGACAATGCCCTTGGCCAGCAGATATTCGATCACCTCGGCAGTCGGGCCAGGGGTGTGCGGGCCAGTTTCGTCAGCGTTCAAAAAGGCCGCTTCGTCATGCGCGCGCGCATCCCAATCTGACCGCAGCACCACCCATTCGCCCGCGCCAATGGTGCCATGCGTGGCCTCCCATGCCTTAACATGGTCGATTGTCAGCAGAAAATCGGGGTTTGCGGCGCATTCCGCGCTGAAATCCAACACATTGACGGGGGCAATTAGGCGCTGCACCTTGAGCGTATCGGTGTAGCCATCGGCATAATCCTTGCCCGTGATCCAGTGATGCGGGGCATCAAAATGGGTGCCGCTATGCTCGCCCAGTTCCAGCCAATTCCACGCCCAAAACGGTCCGTTCTGGTCATATTCGCTGATGCGGTGAATTTTGATCGGCGGGGTATCTTTGGCAAAATCGGGCGGCAGTTTCAGCAGTGGCGTCTCAGGGCCCAATACGCCCGTGCAATCCACCACCTCTATCCCGCCCGAGGCAATCATACCCGCCAAAGACGCCAGAACATTTGCAGAAGTCATCATCATCTCCCCTGATTTCCAGACTTTTCGGCGCATTGCCGCGCTGGTTGTGTCGATATCTCAGAATCAGGCTAGACAGATTTACTTGCGTTTGCAAATATATTTGTGAAGCAAGTTCGAGGGCGCTATGTCTGACCCCGTGGATGCGATTGTTATCGGAGCAGGTTTGAATGCGCTGGCAGCGGCGCTGCATATGGCATCCAAAGGGTGGCGCGTGGCAGTTTACGAACATTCCGAAACGGCTGGCGGAGCGGTGAAATCAGGCGAATATACTGCGCCCAGTTTTCGTCATGACTGGGCCGCCATGAACCTGTCCCTATTTGCAGGAAGTCAATTTTATAAGGAGTTTGGCGCAGAGCTTGCCCAACATGGCTGCGAGTTTGTGCCTGTCAGCCATCCCTTTGCCTCGTCCTTTCCAGATGGCAGCTGGGCGGGGGTTTCCACCGATCTGGCGCAAACCACAGCCGCTATTGCGGCGCTGTCTGCCCAAGATGCCAAGGCGTGGCGCACGCTGGTGACGCAGTTCGAATCAGACGCACCTTTGTTGTTTGGTCTGTTGGGTGCGCCGATGAAGTTGAATGCGTTTGCATATTTAATCTTCAAGATTTGGCGTGCCAAAGGCATGGCGGGTGGGCTGGATATGGCGAGGTTCCTGCTGTCTTCGCCGCGGGATTGGTTAGAGCAGAACTTTGCCCACCCCCATGTTCGCGCGATGCTGGGTGCTTGGGGGATGCATCTGGACTTTGCCCCCGATATCGCGGGCGGTGCGATTTTCCCCTACCTAGAGGGTATGGCCGCGCAGGCCTTTGGCATGGTTATCGGCAAAGGTGGGGCCGATACGGTCACGCGCGCCTTGGTTGCGGCCATTGCGGCGCGGGGTGGGGCGGTGCATCTGGGCGCAGAGGTTCGCGGCATTGTGCGCCAAGGCAATCGGGCCACGGGCATCACGCTGGCGGGCGGCCAAACTGTGCTGGCCAAGCGGGCGGTGATCGCGGGCGTTGCACCTGCCGCGCTGGCCAAGCTTGCAGGGCCGATCAGCGCGAAATTTGATGCGGGGCTTGCGCAGTTTCGCCATGCGCCCGGCACAATGATGATCCATCTGGCCCTGCGCGATCTGCCCAATTGGCGGGCGGGGGCGGCGCTGAAATCTTTTGCCTATGTGCATATCGCGCCCAGTTTGGATCAAATGGCGCGCACCTATGCGCAGGCGTCGGCGGGTCTTTTGCCTGATGCTCCTGTGCTGGTTGTGGGACAGCCGACGGTGTTTGACCCCAGCCGCGCCCCTGAGGGCCAGCACGTGCTGTGGGTGCAGGTGCGCATGGCCCCCGGGCAGATCATGGGAGATGCCAAGGGCGAGATTTCGGCCCAAGATTGGCCCAGCGCGGCCGCGCCCTTTGCCGCGCGCGCCTTGGATATACTAGAGCAGCACGCGCCAGGACTTCGGGCCAATATCATTGCCCAGCGCATCGTCACCCCCATTGATCTGGCCGCCGATAACCCAAACCTTGTGGGCGGCGATCAGATTTGCGGCAGTCATCATCTGGCGCAGAATTTTCTGTTTCGCCCCATGCGCGGCCATGCGGACGGATCAACCCCAATCGTCAATTTGCACCTGACAGGGGCTGCGGTTTGGCCCGGCGCTGGAACAGGTGCGGGCGCAGGTTACCTGCTGGCACAGCGGCTGGCAGGCAAGTGAATAAACGCAATAACAAAACAACAGGAAGGACAGACTATGACTATGAACCGCCGAAATGTGCTGAAATTATCTGCCGCTACGATGGCTGCGGGGGCCTTTGGCCTGCCCAGTTTTGCCCAATCTATCGACGAATTGGTCATTGCCTATAACGTGCCCTTGCCGTCATGGGACCCTACCGTTGGCCCCAGCGCCGTGAACCCCACCATTCAGGGCCTGTATCAATCAGTGTTCGATCAATACATCCTGCAACAGCCCGACCTGTCGCCCGCGCCAGGCCTTTTGACCGAATGGGGCTGGAGCGAGGATCGCAAACAGGTCTGGATGACCGTGCGCGAAGGCGTGACGTGGCATGACGGCAGCCCGTTTACCGCCGAGGATGTGGCGTGGAGCCTTGCGCGCGTGGCCAATCCCGAAACGGGCAGCCCAATTCAGTTTGTATGGGGCACGCTGGCCAACCACCGCGTTGAAGGCAACAAGGTGATTGCCGATGTCGCCCAATTCGACCCCACGATCTTTAAGTGGATGTATTTCTTGACGGGCTATGTTCTGCCAAAGGCTTATTACGAAAAGGTCGGCGCCGATGGATTTGAGGCCGCCCCAATTGGCACTGGCCCCTATATGGTTGAAAAGTTTGAGCGTAACGCCTTTGTTCGGCTGAAGGCCAATGCCAATTACTGGGGGGGCAAGCCCGATTTCGACACCGTCACCATCAAATTCGTGCCCGATGCGACGGCCCGCGTTGCCGAAGTGGAATCTGGCAATTCGCATGTCACGCTAGAGATGCCATACGAGGAATATGACCGCCTGAAGGGCGGCCCCTTGGCAGGTATTGCCGCGCCTATTTCCGATATTGGCATGATTTTCCTGAACGATATCGACGCGATGAAAGACCCGAATGTGCGGATGGCAGCAGCCCATTCGATTGACAAACAGGCGATCATTGACCGTTTGCTATCGGGCTATGGCGTGAAAATTGATACGCTGGAAACCCCCGAATATGATGCCTATGACCCCAGCATCACCGTGGAATATAACCCTGACAAGGCGATTGAATTGCTGGCCGCATCAGGCTTTAGCCCTGACAATCCTGTCAAATTCAAAATCCAAACCACCAAGGGATTTAAGCCCAAAGATTATGAAATGGTGCAGGCGATTGTTGGGCTGTGGCGCAAAGTCGGGATCGAGGCCGAGATTGAAATCTATGAAATCGCCAAGCATTACGAACTGCGCGCCGCTGACCAACTTGCGCCTGCGGCGTTCTATAACTGGGGCAACTCGGTGGGCGATCCGACAACCTCGACAGGTTTTGCGATGTTTGGCCCATCGCCACATTCTGTGTGGGATGGGGAAGATCTGATCAATATGATCGGCCCTCTGTGGGGCGAGGCCGATGAGGCCAAGCGAATTGAAGGCTGGAAGGCGGTTGACAAATACATCGCCGAAAATGCACTTGTCATCCCACTGTTGCAATATGTGCAGCCGATTTTGCACGCCGCTGGCGTTGTCGTTACGCCGCATGCTTCGGGGGCGCTGCTGCCTCACTTGATGAAGCGCGCCTAAGCGCAGGTTTGGGGGCCAAGGCCGTTCTTTGGCCCCCAAATCACATTGGCACGACGCCAAGACAGGGATGTGATGCATATTGTTCAGACCATAGTGGCGCGGATGCTGACCACGGCCATCACCTTGATCGGGGTGGCGGTGATTGTGTTTTTCGTCATTCGCGTGGTGCCCGGAAATCCGATTGCGATGATGCTGCCGCCTGGGGCGACCGATGATGACATAGCCCGGCTTTCGGCGCTGTATGGCATGGATCAGCCTCTGCTTGCGCAGTTTGGCATTTGGCTATCTGGGGTGATTCAGGGCGATTTTGGCACCTCGATCACGGCGCGCCAACCGGTGCTGGATTTGGTGCTGGCCCGCCTGCCTGCAACGCTAGAGCTGTCGGTTATGGCGCTGATAATGGCGGTTATCATGGGCGGCGCGGCGGCGTTGATTGGCACTCGCGCGCGCGGTACCCGCACAGAAGCTGCGATTGATGTCAGTAACGGCATTGCGCTTTCGGTGCCAGATTTTCTGTGGGCCTTGGTTTTGATTTTGCTATTTGGGGTCTTGATGCCCGTTTTTCACATTTCTGGCCGCATCAGCCCCGCGCTGGATTTGCCCTTTGTCACCAATTTCTATGCCATTGAAAGCCTGCTGCGCCTGCGCTTTGATCTGTGGGCCGACATCATGGCGCATATGTTGATGCCTGCGCTGGCGCTTGCCATCCCTTTAGCTGCCATCATTGGCCAATTGCTTAAGCAAAGCCTAAAGGAAACCATGAATTTGGAATATGTGACCTTGGCGCGCACCAAAGGTTATAGCGAAATGCAGGTTATCTTGCGCGAGGCGCTGCGCAACGCCGCCTTGCCGACGCTGACGCTGATTGGGGTGCAGTTCACCTTTTTGATTGGCGGCACCGTCATTATCGAACGGCTTTTTTCCTATGAAGGGCTGGGTAATATGGCGATTGATGCCGTGATAAACCGCGATTTGCCGCTGATCCAAGGCATTGTCATTTTGTTTGCGGTGATTTTCACTGCGATCAATCTGATTGTTGATTTGCTTTATGCGGTATTGAACCCAAGGTTGCGTCATGGTTGATGGCCGCGCACTGACAAGGCGCCGCGCTGGGCTGCGGCTGTGGTTGTCGGCGATCTGGCTGATTGCTTTGGCAATGGCGGCGCTGCTGGCGCCGTGGATCGCACCGCATGATCCTTTGGCCCAAGATTTGTTTTTGGGCCGATTGCCGCCGTTCTGGATGGCGGGCGCTGAACCCGGCTATTGGCTGGGCACTGACAGTTTGGGCCGCGATGTGGTGTCGCGCATTTTGTATGGCGCGCAAGTTGCCCTTCAGGTTGCGCTTATTGCGGGCACCCTGACCTGTCTGATTGGCGCAACCCTTGGGCTGCTTGCGGGGTTTCTGCGCGGCTGGGTCGATGTGGTGATCTCGCGCATGATTGATATTTGGATGGCCTTTCCGCCCGTTTTGTTTTCCATCCTGCTGATCGCCGTTCTGGGGCCAAGCCTGACCTCGATCATCATCGCCATTGTGGCGATTGACTGGACAAGGTTCGCCCGCGTTGTGCGTGCCGAGGCGATGGCGCAGGGTGCTATGGATTATGTCGCATCGGCCCGCGTGGCAGGGCGTGGCCGCATTGGCATCATGCTGCGCGAGATTTTGCCCAACGTCTTGCCCACCATCGTGGTTTTGCTGACGCTAGAAATGGGCATCAGCGTGATCGTCGAGGCGATTTTGTCCTTTGTGAACCTGTCGATTTCGACGGACGATCCCACTTGGGGCAGTATGATCGCCGAAGGGCGCGCGGCGATTTATCAATCTTGGTGGGTGCTGGTGTTTCCGCTGATCACGCTGTTTCTAACGGTTTTGGCCTTTTCGCAACTGGGCGAGGGGCTGAAAGACCGCTTTGATCCGGTGCTGAGATGAGCTTTTTATCCATTAGAAATCTAACCGTGCGGCTGAAGGGCGGGCCTGCCTTGTTGCGGCGGGTATCCCTAGAGGTGGGCGCTGGGCAGGTGCGCGGGTTGGTGGGTGAAAGCGGCGCGGGCAAATCCATGATTGGGCGCGCCGTGCTGGGCATTTTGCCGCCATCGGTCGAAATTTCGGGCGGCGAGATTTGGCTGGATGGGGTCAATCTTTTGGCCCTGACGCCTGTGCAGCGGCGCAATCGGATCGGGGCTATGACCGCGCTGATCCCGCAAGATCCGCTGACCGCGCTGAACCCATCGCACCGTATTGGCCCGCAAATCACCGATCGGCTGGTAGATATTCTAGGTTGGCGGCGCGCCGATGCGATGGACCGTGCCGAGCAGCTTTTGGCAGAGGTGCAGATCCCCGATCCTGCCCGCGTGATGCGCAGCTATCCGCATGAATTATCGGGCGGGATGCGCCAGCGCGTTCTGATTGCCTCGGCCTTTGCCGCCGAGCCAAAGCTGATCGTCGCGGACGAGCCGACAACCGCGCTGGATGTCACCGTGCAAAAACAGATACTAAAGCTAATTGCGGGACTGCAGGCCCGCCATAACACCGCGATTTTGTTTGTGACGCATGATTTGGGCGTTGTGTCAAAACTGTGCCAATCCTTGTCGGTTCTGTATCAGGGTATGGTGGTCGAAGATGCGGAAACGCGCAGCTTTTTTGCGGCCCCGCGCCATGCTTATTCGGCGGCGCTGCTGCGCGCGACGCCCAAATACACAGACCCCTTTGCCAGTCTGCTGCCCGTGCCTGACGCGGTGATTGCCGCTGTGCGTGCCGAGGTTGCAGCCTTTGAACAAGGGGGCCGCGATGTCTAACCTCTTTCGCGTGACCGATCTGCGCCTGAGCCTTGCAGATATGACGGCCAAGCCGCTGTTTGGCGCAGCACCGCAGATGGAGATTTTGCGCGGCCTGACCTTTGACATTCCCAAAGGCGTAGCTGTGGGCATCGTGGGCGGGTCGGGCAGCGGAAAATCGACACTTGGGCGGGCTTTGGTGCGGCTATTGGAGCCCAGCGGCGGGCGCATCGCCTTTGATGGGGCAGATATTACCCATCTGAAGGACGCCGAACTGCGCCCCTTGCGCCGCCGCTTTCAGATGATTTTCCAAGACCCGATGTCCTCGCTAAACCCGCGCCACAGGGTTGCCACCCTTATCGCCGAACCGCTGCGCCTGCACCAAATGGGCGATATAGCCGCCCGTGTGGGCCAAGCTTTGGACAAGGTGGGGCTTGAGCAATCGTTTGCCAGCCGTTTCCCGCATGAATTGTCGGGCGGGCAGCGTCAAAGGGTGGGCATCGCCCGTGCTATTGCGCTGGAACCTGATTTCATTCTGGCCGATGAAATTGTGTCGGGTCTGGATGTGTCGTCGCAAGCACAAGTGTTGAACCTGCTGGAACGGCTGGTTGCCGATTTAGGGCTAACGCTGGCATTTATCAGCCATGATCTTTCGGTGATCCGCCGCCTGTGCAGCCGCACCATAGTGCTGCATCAAGGCCAGATTGTTGAAAACAGCGAAACGGACGCGCTGTTTGCACATGCCAGTGCCGATTACACCCGTGCCTTGCTGGCGGCCATTCCCTTGCCAGACCCAGATCAGCCTTGGGATTAGCGTCAGCTGCGTGTCACGGGGCGATGCGGTGCAGGTGCGATGCTGAGCAGACTTTCCAACTTGGCCTTAACATCATCTGGCCACATCATCGAGGTATGCGTATCCAAATGGCTGGCGGCCAAAACCTGCTCGCTTGACCAGCGGTGCTGGTCTTGGCAATGCACGGTATGGCCCAGCCGTAATGAGGATTTCCCCACCTTCAGCACCGTTATGCGAAAGGTCAGCTTGTCGCCAAAAAAGGAGGGTTTGGAAAAATCGCACGACAGATGCACGGTTGGCGTGCCCCAGCGTTCTTTCCAGATAATTTCATGCCAAGGCCAACCGATATGGCCCCAAAACTCTTCGACGACACCGTTCAGCATGTTCATATAAGCGGGGTAATAGGCGGTGCCGGAAATATCGCAATCGCCAAAGTGCAGCATTCTGTCGGTGGAAAAACAAACTGTCATGGCCTTCTCCCAAAGGTGATTGATGCAGTTTAGGAGGGATGGCCTGGTTGTTCTAGCCCCGTTGATTGGGCTTTTAGTTGCCTTTGCGCAGCGTTTCGCGCGGTAAAACGCCATAGCGCAGGCGATAGGCAGAGGAAAACCTACCAAAATGGGTAAAGCCCCAGCGCAGCGCCACATCTGTCACCGTGGTGCCTGCGCCTGCTGCTAGCAAATCCGAATGCGCCCGCGCAAGGCGTGCATCGCGCCAGAATTCCAGCGGCGTGCTGCCGCGCAAGGCGCGAAAGCTTTGCTGCAAGCCACGTGTCGAAATGCCGGCAGCCGTGGCGATATCTTCTAGCGCGATGGGCTGATCTAAATGCGTTGCGATGTATTCCTCGGCAAGGCGAAGGTGGCGTGGGCGGGGGGTGAATTTGCCCTCATTGGCAATGTCCTTATTGGTATGGGCAGCCTCGATCAGCCCCGATAGAACCGCGCTTTCGATTTGGCGCGCCATCAGCCCTTTGCCAAGGGGCGCAGGGCCATGATCGGCCTCATTGACCATCCAAAGAACAAGCCGTTTCAGCTGCGCCCCTGCCCCAGAAGTGAGGTCAAGCGGCCCGCTAAAGGTAGTGGGTCTGCCCGTGTCATTCCCACACAGTTGGTTCATATGCTCTTGCAAAGCGCTGCGCGCGATCTGCACCAAAATCTGCTGTGTGCCTTCTTGCCAGACCATGCGCGTGGGCAAATGCGGGTTCAGCACGGCAGCGACTTGCGGGTTAGAGTGGTAGCTTGCCGTGCCATTGCTTATTTCTGCCCCGCCTTGCAGCGGAATTTGTAAGAGATAAAACGTGTCCAACTGCCCCGGCGCGATCAGCGTTCTGGCCCCGTATTCAATATAGTTCAGTGATAGGCGCTGCCCCGGAAGATGGTTGTGAACCGCTGAAAACTGGCCATGCGCCCCGATCGTTTCTAAACGATGCGGGCAAAAGATTGCAGCCACGCGGTCGCGCGCCTCGTCGAGGTGGCGTGTCGTGATAACGTTATGGCCTGCAAGTGCCGTCATGGCCGATCCTGCCCAAAATAGCATCACATAAACCGAAACTTTGTCAGCCGTGACGCGCCAGTCAAGTAAATTGCGCGCTTTGGATAGAGCCTGCGCAATTTGGATAGACGCGGCGCGCCTGTGTGACAAAATTGTTTCAAGCCTAAAGCAATAAGGGGGGTATATAATGCGTGGACTGTCAGGAAAAGTGGCGATCATCCCGGGGGGATGCACGAAAATAGGCCGTGCGGTTGTTGATGCCTTTGTCGCCGCGGGGGTCAAGGTGATGATTGCTGATATTGCCGAAGCGGGCGCGGGCTTTGGCCCAAACACCGCCTTTCAGCGCTGTGATTTGCGGCAAGACGACGATATCGCGGCCCTTGTCGCCGCCACCAAAAAGCAATTTGGCCGCATAGATTTTCTGGTCAATGTCGCCTGTAGCTATCTGGACAATGGCGCGGCATCGACGCGGGCGCAGTGGCTGGAAAGTTTGGATGTGAACATCGTGGGTTCGGTCATGCTGATGCAAGCTGCCGAAGAGGAACTTGCGAAAAACCGCGGTGCGATTGTGAACTTTGGGTCTATTTCATCGCGTGTGGCGCAGACGGGTCGCTGGTTGTATCCTGTGTCCAAAGCCGCGATTTTGCAGCTAACGCGCAATCAGGCGATGGATTTGGCCCCAAAAGGCATTCGGGTGAATGCCGTCAGTCCAGGTTGGACATGGTCGAACATTATGGATCAGCTGACAAACGGCAACCGCGAAAAGACCGACAATGTGGCAGCCCCGTTCCATCTGCTGGGCCGTGTGGCGAACCCCGAAGAGGTTGCCTCGGCGGTGCTGTTCCTCTGCTCGGACGAGGCCAGCTTTATCACGGGCACGGATATTTGCGTTGATGGTGGCTATACGGCCATGGGCCCAGAACAGGCCATGCCCGCAATTCCGCTGCTGATGTCTTAAGAAAAACCGCCATTGAATAGCGGCCAAAAAAAACAGGGAAGTAACATGAAAATTGCAGTCATCGGGGCCGGATTTGCCGGCCTGACCACCGCGCGGCATTTGCGCGATTTTGGCCATCAAGTCACCGTCTTTGAAAAGGTTAAAGATGTTGGCGGTGTCTGGAGCACGACACGCCTTTATCCTGGCGTGTCCACCCAGAACGGCAAAGACACCTATCATCTGTCAGATTTTCCGATGCCAAAATCCTATCCTGAATGGCCTTCGGGACAGCAAGTGCAGGCCTATCTGGAGTCTTATGCGCAGACGTTTAACCTGACCTCCGTGGTACGGTTATCGACCCCTGTTACGGATGCCACCCAAGGCGCGGATGGGCGCTGGACGGTGACATTCAAACCCGAAAACGGGGCCGAACAGTCGGAAGACTTTGACTTTTTGACCATCTGCAACGGCATCTTCTCGGCCCCAGCCGTACCCGATTTTGCAGGACAAGACGCGTTCCGCGCTGCTGGCGGCACGATCTGTCACAGTTCTGAATTTTTGAACGCCCCAGATGCCAAGGGCAAAAATGTTGTTGTCATTGGCTATGGCAAATCCTCTTGCGATGTGGCGGTGGGGCTGGTCGATCACGCCGCGTCGATGACGGTTGTGGCGCGCGAATTGATATGGAAAATGCCCAAAAAACTGGGCGGCGTGTTGAACTATAAATACCTGTTCCTCACCCGCATGGGCGAGGCGCTGTTCCCCTATATTCACCTAAAGGGCTTCGAAAAATTCCTGCATGGCGCTGGCAAACCCGTGCGCAATTCGATGGTGGGATCGGTGCAATC
>CAXNEP010000015.1:0-15832 GCA_964200865.1 Cypionkella sp.
GGCCCCAAAAGGCCATTCAGGTGTTGCGCCGCCCCCTCGCCCAGCGCCAATGCGCAAAGCCGTGGAAGGCGCGGAACCCCTGCGTGCGGTGGGAACCAGTCTATCGGGGCCTCAGTTTGACAAATGTCACATGCGCACGCGGCACGGGCACTCCGATACCGCAGCCAATGCGCCCGAATGGGGCTTTTGTCAAGAAATGCTTTTGCAGGGGCAGAAAGCCGACAATTTGTTCCATTGTTTCCAAATTTAACCTAGTGACGGCGGGCAAGGCTCTCGTTAAAGTAAAGTAAAACAACCAAAAACGGAATTGCAGGATGAACACCGCTCTAAACCGCCGCCCTGTCGCCAGCCTGTGGATTGGCGAGGCCTTGCATTACGTCAACCAGTTGTGCCTGAAATCGCATCTGGTGCATGGCCATCCTGTCACGCTGTATTGCACCGATAATGTCCGAAACGTGCCTGAAGGCGTGGTGGTGCGGCCAGCAAGCGAGATTATGGACATTGATCGGCGCATAGTTGAGGAAACCTCGGCTTCGTTCCTGTCAAACGTGTTTCGCTATAAAATGATCCAAAAGACAGATGCCATTTGGATCGATTGCGATGCGTTTTGCTATCGCCCTTTCCCCGACGATCAGGCCCATATCTATGCAGGCCACGGGATGCGCGGCGCGCTCAATTGCGGTGTGGTTGCCATTCCGCAAACAGGTGCGCTGATGGACAGCCTTTTGGATTATTACGACAATCTGCCCGATTACCCCGCATGGTGGGGGCCAAAGCAGCGCAAGAAAATGGATAAGCTGGATCGCAGCATCCCAAAACCTGTGCGGATTTACCAAACCGAACGCACCGCCTTTAGCCCGCAGGCGTTCACCCATTTCGCCAAAGCGACGGGCGATATTGACAAGGCGATGGGCGCAGACACCCTCTACCCCGTGCCGTTTCAGCTGAACGATGTGTTCTATGACCCCTATTCAGCGGTCGAAAAACACTTCACCGATGCCACCCTGTCGGTGCATATCTATACCAACGCTGCGCGCCGGTGGTGGCGCAAAAATCCGCCCCTTGCGGGCAGCTATATCGCGCGGATGTGCCAGCAATTGTCCATCGATCCCACGGCTGCGTTAGAGCAGTAAAGTGGAGTTTAAACGCCAAACCTCGCGCCATGGCAGCCTTATGGCGCTGTCCACGATGAAGGACGAAGGCCCCTATGTGGTGGAATGGGTGGCGCATCATCTGGCGGTGGGGTTCACCGATGTGATGGTCTACACCAGCGATTGTTCGGACGGCACGGACACGATCCTGAAGCATCTGGAATCCCTTAACATTGGCGTTTATCACCGCGAAAATACCATACCCGAAGGCATGAAACCCCACCCATCCATGCTGAAACTGGCCGCTGATGAGGAATTGGTTCAGGGCAGCACATGGCTGCTGGTTTTAGATGCGGACGAGTTTATGTGCATCAACCACCCCTCGCATCACCTTGACGGGATGGTGGATGATCTGGAAAAAATCGACGCTCATGCGATGGTGTGCACTTGGCGGATTTTCGGCTCCAGTGGCGTGCGCGATTGGTCGCGCGCCCCGATCACCGATCAGTTCACCCGCGCCGCGCCTGTGTTTTGGAACAAGGGTTGGGGCACGAAAACGATGCTCAAGTTTGACCCGAAATACCTGCGTTTAGGGATGCACCGGCCGATTATCAAATCGCAGTGGAAAGATACCGATTGGCCCGATACGCAGCTGTGGGTCAACGGGTCTGGCCGCCCGCTGGAAGACTGGTTCAAACTGCGCGGCTGGCGGTCAATCCGGCGCACGGTGGGTTATGATTGGGCGCAGATCAATCACTACGCTATCAAATCGATGGATGCCTATTCCTTGCGCAAATTTCGCGGCAATGCGAACCTCAAGAAAGACAAATACAATTCCGACTATTGGTCGCTGCAAGACCGCAACGAAGTCGAAGACAAGAATATCTTTCGCTATGCCGAGCGGCGCGAAGTGATCCGCCAGCAACTGCTGGCCGACCCGCTTGTGCGCCAATATCATGAGGCATCCCATGCCCATGCCGAAGCGCGGCTGAAAGAATATCGCGCATCGCCTGCCTATCAGGAATTGGTCGAAGGTTTGGTTGCGGCGTCAGGCGTGCCCATCACCCAAGTTGTCGCCAAACCGCCCAAGGCCCGCGATCCGGCCGAGGTTGCAGCCGTGCAAACCAAAATCGACGCGCGCCGCGCCGCCAAACCAAAAGACGAACGCCGCACGCCGCCACCGCCGGGCTGGGGCTCGCCCTTTGCCTCTCCTTACGTTTCGGGCCCCATCGACCTGCGCGGCGAAATCGCGCTGGACGTGGTTGAAAATCAGGACATCCACATCCCCCTTGATCCGCGCGTGTTCACCGCCGCCAGCCTCGAAGCTGTGCAGGCGGGCAAGTTGGACCGCCGCCATGCGCGCAATATTTCGGGCTTTATCGCAGGCTGCACCCGCCTGATGGAACTGGGGGCGGGGTTTGGTTTTGTGCCCCTGCGCGCCAAAGCCGGGCGCGAAGATGTGCACATCGCCGTGCAAGACGACCGCGAGGCGCTGGTGCAATTTGGCGCGATGATTGCGGCCAAACAATTTCCCCAAGAAGGCCATATGATCACCTTTTGCGCCCAACCTCTGCGCAGCTCTGATGATCCCGAAGGCCAGTATTCTGGCCTTGACGCGCTCTTGGCAGATTTCAAACCCGAAGTGCTGCGCCTGCGCGGCACGCTGCTGCCGCCGCAAGCGCTGACCAAGGCGCGCCTTGCAGGCATCCGCCGCATCTTGTTTCCCTTACTTGACCCCAGTGAAATAGAACACGACCGCAAAACCCACGCCGCCCATCTTTTGCACTTCGGCTTTACCGAAGACACGGGCGGCGAGGCGAACGGCACCCTCTTCCTGCGCCGCGAATAGCTTTCATTTTGGCCCAAATACCTTGCGAGGGGTGAGCGTAGCGAGGGGGCGGCAGCGCCCCCTTTGCCGCCCTTTACGCCGCGCCGCCGCCCGCCTATAAGGCGCATATGTTGGCCGCTCGCATATACATCCTGCGAATTAGTCGCCCAGTGTCCTGATCGCAGGGCGCTGGGACAGATAGTCATTTCCCACCTAAGGATACACGCGATGAGCGCCGATACGCCCGATTATTCCACCACCGTTTTCCTGCCTGACACCGATTTTCCCATGCGCGCGGGCCTGCCGCAGCGCGAACCTGATTGGCTGGCCAAATGGGCGCAGATCGGCGTCTATGACCGCCTGCGCGATAAAGCCAAGACAACAGCGCGCGCGCCCTTTACCCTGCACGACGGCCCCCCCTATGCCAACGGGCACCTGCACATCGGCCATGCGCTGAACAAAATCCTTAAAGACATGGTCGTGCGCAGCCAGCAGATGATGGGCCATGACGCGCGCTATGTGCCCGGATGGGATTGCCACGGCTTGCCGATTGAATGGAAAATCGAAGAGCAATATAGGGCCCGCGGGCTGAACAAAGACGATGTCGACATCATCGCCTTCCGCCGCGAATGCCGCAAATTCGCGGAAGGCTGGATTGATATTCAGCGCGAGGAGTTCAAGCGCCTTGGCATCACAGGCAACTGGGCAGACCCCTATATCACAATGGACTACCACGCCGAGGCGGTGATCGCCGACGAGTTCATGAAGTTTGTGATGAACGGGAGTTTGTATCAGGGGTCAAAACCCGTGATGTGGTCGCCCGTGGAAAAGACCGCGTTGGCCGAGGCAGAGGTAGAGTATCACGATGTTACCAGCCATATGGTTTGGGTGCGGTTTAGGACAAGAATTGTCGGCGGCGAAGGTGCAACTCTTGCAAGCGACTTGTTCAAGGCGACAGTCGTTATCTGGACAACGACCCCTTGGACAATCCCGCAAAATCGGGGCGTATCGTTCAATCCTGAAATCCCTTACGGCCTATATCGCGTTGATGAACTGGCTGAAAACTCTACCGCTATTGCGGGCGAGTGCATCCTTTTGGCCGATAAACTGGCCGAAGGTGTGATGACCTCGGCCAAGGTCGCGCGGTTTACGCGCCTTCGTGATGTCCCTGCCATTCAGTTGGAAATGCTAACGCTATCCCATCCTTACGATGGTATCGAAGGTGGCGACGGCGAGTGGGATTTCCCCGTCCCCATGGTCGCGGGCGATCATGTCACCGATGATGCAGGCACAGGGTTTGTGCATACCGCCCCCAGCCACGGCGATGACGATTATCAGATGGGGCTGAAATATAACCTTGGCATGACCTATAACGTCGAGGCCGACGGCACCTATCGCGCGAACCTTCCCATCTTTGGGGGCAAAGCGATTCTGCGGAACGAGCCTGATCCAAAGAATAAAAAGAACCCTTGGGATGGCGAGGCAAACGTTGCCAATATCAGGGCATTGGCACAGCAGGGCGCGCTGTTTGCCAAGGGAACTTTGTTCCATTCCTACCCGCATTCGTGGCGGTCAAAGGCCCCGCTGATTTACCGCAACACGCCGCAGTGGTTTGTGGCGATTGATAAGCCATTGAACGATGGCATGGGCCAGTATGGCGACACCATCCGCCAGCGGGCGCTGACCTCGATCAACGACCTTGTGCAATGGACACCGCAGACGGGGCGCAATCGCCTCTACTCGATGATCGAAGCGCGGCCTGATTGGGTTCTATCCCGCCAGCGCGCATGGGGAGTGCCTTTGACGGCCTTTACCAAGCGCGGCGCGCAGCCGACGGACGCCGATTTCATCCTGCAAAACGCCGAAGTCAACGCGCGGATCAAGGCGGCGTTTGAAAAAGACAGTGCTGATGTTTGGTACGAGGCGGGGTTCAAGGAAAAAGTGCTGGGCGGGATTGTGAACCCTGATGACTATACCCAAGTGATGGACGTGCTGGATGTGTGGTTTGATAGCGGGTCAACCCACGCCTTCGTGCTGCGCGACCGCGCCGATGGCAGTGCGGACGGGCTGGCGGATTTGTACCTTGAAGGCACCGATCAGCATCGCGGCTGGTTTCATTCATCGATGCTGCAAGCCTGCGGCACCAAGGGCCGCGCGCCCTATCGCGGGGTGCTAACCCACGGCTTTACGCTGGATGAAAAGGGCATGAAAATGTCCAAATCCTTGGGCAATACCGTGGCCCCGCAGCAGGTGATCGACGAATACGGCGCGGATATTTTGCGTCTGTGGGTGGCGCTGGCCGATTATACGGTTGACCTGCGCATCGGCAAAGAAATTCTAAAAGGCGTGGCCGACAGCTACCGCCGCCTGCGCAACACGCTGCGGTTTGTGCTGGGGAATTTGAAGGATTTTTCAGACGCCGAACGCGTGTCCCATGCCGATATGCCAGAGTTGGAACAATGGGTGCTGCACCGCGTGGCCGAAATTGATGCCGAGGTAAAGGCGGGCTATACAGCCTATGATTTCCAAGGTGTTTTCCAGAAAATCTTTGCCTTTGCCACGACTGACCTTTCGGCAATCTACTTCGATATTCGCAAAGATACCCTGTATTGCGATGCGCCCAATTCCTTGCGCCGTAGAGCCGCGCGGACGGTTTTGGATCATCTGTACCAGCACCTGACTGCTTGGCTGGCCCCGATTTTGGTGTTCACCACCGAAGAGGTGTGGCTGTGCCGTAACGCAGAAGGCACGTCCATTCACCTGAACGACATGCCCGCCGTTCCTGCCGAATGGCTGAACCCCGCTTTGGCCGAAAAATGGGCGCATCTGCGCCAAATGCGGCGCGTGATTACGGGTGCAATCGAGGTGCAACGCACGGCCAAGGTGATCGGCGCAAGTCTAGAGGCCGCGCCGAAGGTTTACGTCAGCAACGCGGCCCTTATGGCTGCCACGCAAGGCGTGCCGATGGAGGAATTCTCGATCACCTCGGCGCTGCAAGTCACGGATAGCCCCGCGCCCGCAGATGCCTTTACCCTGCCCGATGTGGCGGGCGTGGCGGTGGTGTTTGGCATGGCGCAGGGCGAGAAATGCGCGCGCTGCTGGCAGATTTTGCCCGATGTCGGCACGCATAAGCACACCTATACCTGCGCGCGGTGTTCCGAGGCGCTGGGCTAACGCCTGATGCCGACATTGCCGCGGTTCTTGGCGCTGTAGGGGTGATATTCGTGCGCATTGCAAGTGGCTTTGGCCCCTTGCAATGCTTACCTATAGGAGAGTTGCGAAAAGAAGGAACGCAGGGGGCCTTAGGTTTCAGGGGGCCTTAGGTTTTTGGCCCGCGTTCGGGGATGATCTGCTGCGCGATCCCTGCCAAAATCAGGTAGGTTGAGGCAATAATCAGCGACCAATGTGCCAGCCCGCCCGCATCGAAATTTGTCCAAGCCGACCATGCTGCGGCCAAAACCCAGATCAGCGACATGGGCAGGGAAATCCAGTTCCAGCGTTTGGTGCGCGTGGGGTGGATGAATTTTAGGTTCAAAAACATGCCCGCCGTCAGCGCAATCACGATGATCAGCGACACCCATTGGCTGGGCTGCACAGCGAACAGAACCAGCACCACCATGTTCCAGCAGGCGGGAAAGCCAGAAAAGCTTTTGTCTTTGGTTTTCATGCGCGTATCGGCGAAATACACGACCGATCCGTAGGTGATGGCGATAATCGCAAACCAGCCTGTCCAGCCTGTCAGCATCCCCGATTTGAACAGCGCATAGGCGGGGATAAAGACATAGGTCAGGTAGTCGACAATCAAATCCATCAGCACGCCGTCATAGATGGGGAAGTTCTTTTCCACCTCGTAACGCCGCGCAAGGGGGCCATCTATGCCGTCGACAATCAGCGCCAGAACCAGCCACAAAAACATCAGCGACCATTCAGATTCGACAGCGGCAAGCATGGCAAACATCGACAAAACCGCGCCAGAGGCGGTGAGAAGATGCACGGAAAGGGCTTTGATGCGAATATCCATGCGGGTTTGTTCGCCCATTATGGAATGTTTTGCAAGGGCGAGTTAGGGGCGCATTAACCGTTCGCGCGCGGGTGGGCGCTGTTATAGACGTCCATCAGCCTTGCGGTATCGACGGCGGTATAAGCCTCGGTCGTGGACAGGCTGGCGTGGCCCAGCAGTTCCTGAATCGCGCGCAGATCGCCGCCGGCGGCCAGCAAATGCGTGGCAAAGCTGTGGCGCAGGGCGTGGGGCGTGGCAGATGGCGGCAGGCCAAGGGCGGCGCGGGTGCGCTGCATGGCAAGGGCAATCAGCCGCGCATTCAGCGGTCCGCCGCGCGCGCCGCGAAACAGGGGGGCATCGCGCGGCAAATCAAAGGGGCACAGGCGCACATACTGCGCAACGGCGGCTTGGGTTGCGGGCAGGGTGGGCACCAGCCGCGTTTTGCTGCCTTTGCCTGTGATGCGCAAAACATCGGGCAGGGGGTGATCTGCGCCTGTCAGCGACAGCGCTTCGGAAATGCGAAGGCCCGACCCATACAGCAGGGTGACAACGGCGGTATCGCGCGCGGCGATCCACGGCTCGCTTGCAAAATCGCCGACGGTGTCCAGCATACCGCGCGCGCCGTCCTCGGTCAGCGGGCGGGGCAGTTTGCGGCGGTGTTTGGGGCTGCGCGCAGACAGGGCGGCGCTGGCATCTAGCCCGCCGCCCGTGCCCGACCCGCTTCCATCGGCGACCCACGCCAGAAACCCCTTTACAGCAGACAGCGCCCGCGCAAGGCTGCGCGCCGACAGGCCCGTGCCGCGCGCATGGGCCATCCACGCGCGCATATCGGCAAGGGGCAGGGCGGCCAGATCGGCGGCGCTGGGTGCCTCGCCGCCGCGATGCTGGGCGATAAAGGCCAGAAAGGCGCGCAGGTCTTGGCCGTAAGCTTTGATCGTGTGGGAGGAGACCCCTTCAACCCCCTTTAGCTGTGCCAGCCAGCGCGCCAGTGCATCGCTGTGGGCGGGCGGGATCATGGATTTAACTCAGCCAGCGGCGCATGGTGCGTTCAAATACACTGGCAAAAAAGGCCAGCAAATCTGTACCATGGGTGGGCTTGAAATGATGCGGGTCTTCGCTGCCAAGCGCCAGTAGCCCCGGCAGGCGGCCTGTGCCGAAATCGAGCCGCATAAGCGCCTCGGATCGCACCCAAGCCGCCGCTTCGCCGTAGACGGCATCGTTTTCGGGCATACATTGGCGCAGCACCACAGGGCGTAAAGACACATTGCGCCCGCCCGAAGTATAGGCCCCCACGGTGCCCGGACTGACAATGCGCAACAACTGCGGCGCGGTGCTGGCCAATGGGCTTTGGGTGGATTCCAGCAAAAGGCCCACGGCATCCACCCGCAGGGCTTGGGCCACATTGCCCGCCAAAGCGGTTAGAAAATCGTCAAAGGTCAGCGGGTCCAGCAGTTCCAAAATCGCGCGGTGAATTTGGTTGGTACCTGCAAGGTTCTCATAGGCCGCCGCAATCACGCTGCGGTGGGTTTCTTCCAGATTGTCCAGCCGTTCTTCAAGCTTTTGCATGGCAATGCCGCGCAGATCGACAACATTGCCTGCCCGCGCTTCGGACGCGCCCACTAGGGCTGCCATCACATCGCGGTCTTCGAGCAGCTTTTCGGGGGCGGCCAGAATGAGGTCTCGTATATCCTGATCCATCGCACCGCCCCCCCTTTTATTTACAGAATTTTTTGGCCCGTCTTGGCCCAATCTTTTTCAAACTGTTCTAGGCCCTTGTCGGTTAGGGCGTGCGATGCAAGGGCCTTAATCACCGCAGGTGGCGCTGTCATGACATCTGCCCCCACCAGCGCGCATTGCGAGACGTGGTTGGCGCTGCGAATGGATGCCGCCAGAATTTGCGTATCAAAGCCGTAATTGTCGTAGACTTGGCGGATGTCGGCGATCAATTCCATACCGTCAAGGTTGATATCATCCAAACGGCCAATGAAGGGCGAGATAAAAGTTGCCCCTGCTTTGGCGGCAATCAGTGCCTGATTGACGCTGAAGCACAGGGTGACGTTGACCATTTTCCCCTCGCCCGTCAGCACTTTGCAGGCGCGCAGCCCGTCCCATGTCAGCGGGACCTTTACGGCGATATTGGGGGCAATGGCGGCCAGCTTGCGGCCTTCGGCGATCATATCATCGGCCTTTGTTGCCACCACTTCGGCGGAAACGGGGCCAGAGACGATAGAGCAAATCTCGCGCGTGACTTCTAAAATGTCGCGGCCCGATTTTAGGATGATGGATGGGTTGGTTGTCACTCCATCGACCATACCAAGATCGTTAAGTTCGGAAATGGCGGCCACATCGGCGCTGTCGACAAAGAATTTCATGGCTGGCCCCTTTGGGTGTTGTGAGACTGTCGCGCAGGGTTTAACCCAATTTTATGGCCAAGGGAAAGGTGCAATGAACAAAGCCGTCTTTGAACAAGGCGATTTGGTGGCGGTGCTGACAACCGAGCCTTTGGGCCGCACGCTGGACTATCGCGCGCCCGAGGGCGGCTGCGGTCTGGGTGATTTTCTGGAAGTGCCGCTTGGCCCGCGCCGTGTTTTGGGCGTGGTGTGGGGTGGGGGCGAGGGGGGTTATGATGCGGCGAAAATTCGCGCGGCCTATCGCCGCCTAGATGTGCCGCCCATGCGGGACGAATTGCGGGCCTTTTTGGCCCGCGCGGCGGATTACACGCTAACCCCCTTGCCCGCGATGCTGCGCGCGGCCACCCGCGCGCCGCGGTTGGACAGCCCGCCATCGGCGCGCAAAACCTATGTCTTGGCTGGACCCGTGCCCAACCAGCTCACTGAAGCGCGGTTTAAGGTGATCGAGGCGCTGCGGCGGTTTGGGGCCTCGCCCGTTACCTTGGGCGAGTTGGCCGAGGAGGCGGATGTATCAACATCTGTCATTCAGGGGCTGGTTAAAATGGGCGTGGTGGCACAAGAGGACGCGCCGCGCGATTTGCCCTATCCACCGCTGCGCAGCCAAGCGCCCGCTGGGCTGGAGGGCGATCAAGTGACCGCCGCCGCCGATTTGGTGGGGCGCGTTAAGGCGGGGGCGTTTAGCGCGGTTTTGCTGCAAGGGGTGACAGGGTCGGGCAAGACCGAAGTGTACCTAGAGGCTGTGGCCGAATGCCTAGCGCGCGGGCGGCAGGCTTTAATCCTGTTGCCCGAAATCGCCCTGACGGCAGATTTTCTGGCCCGCGTCGAGGCGCGCTTTGGCAACCGCCCTGCCGAATGGCATTCGGGCGTGACCCAAACCGAACGCCGCCGTTTGTGGCGCATGGTGGGGCAGGGCGATGCACAAATGGTGGTGGGTGCACGCTCGGCCCTATTCCTGCCGTTTCGCGATTTGGGGCTGATTGTGGTCGATGAGGAACACGATACATCCTACAAACAAGAGGAAGGCGTTTTGTATAACGCCCGCGATATGGCCGTGCTGCGCGCATCGATCGTGGGCGCGCCTGTGGTGCTGGCATCGGCCACGCCCTGCCTTGAATCTTGGGCCAATGCGGAAAGTGGCAAGTATCATAAGCTGGTGCTGTCCGCCCGTTTTGGGGCTGCGGAATTGCCCAAAATGGCGGCAATTGATATGCGCGCCGAAGCCCTTGGCAAGAATGAATGGATCTCGCCCAGCCTTGCGCGCGAGGTGACAGCGCGCATTGATACGGGGCAGCAATCGCTGCTGTTTCTAAACCGCCGTGGCTATGCGCCCATCACCCTGTGCCGCGCTTGCGGGCATCAGGTGGAATGCACCCAATGCGATGCGCGCATGGTCGAGCACCGCTTTTTGAACCAGTTGCAATGCCACCAATGCGGGGCCACGCGCGATATTCCGACTGCCTGCCCTGCCTGCAAGGCTGTGGGCAAACTGGCGGCGGTGGGGCCTGGGGTGGAAAGGCTGGCCGAGGAAGTGGCCGCAAAGTTTCCCACCGCGCGCCTTGCCGTGCTGTCGTCAGACCTGTTTGCATCCGCCCGCGCGCTGAAGGAACAGATCGTGACGATTGCGGGTGGCGGGGCTGAGATCATCATCGGCACGCAGATTGTGGCCAAGGGGCATAACTTTCCAAACCTAACGCTTGTTGGCGTGATTGACGCAGACCTTGGGTTGCATGGCAGCGATCTGCGCGCGGCAGAGCGCACCTTTCAACTGATGCGCCAAGTGGCGGGGCGGGCGGGGCGGGCGGAAAAGGCGGGCGTGGCGCTACTCCAAACATTTCAGCCCGAACACCCCGTGATCCACGCCATTCTGGGCGGGGATGAAAACGCCTTTTGGGCGGCCGAGGCGGCGGGGCGGCGCGCGGCTGGCACGCCCCCCTATGGGCGGCTGGCGGGGGTGATCTTATCGTCGACCGACATCGGCGCGCTGATGGAGTTTGCCGCCGATATCGCCCGCCGCGATGGGCCTTTGCGGGACATTGGCGCGCAGCTTTACGGGCCAGCCCCCGCCCCCGTGGCCCGCGTGCGCGGCCGCCACCGCGTGCGATTGCTGATTAAATCGGATAAAACCGTCGCCCTTCAATCCGCCATTCTGGCATGGCTGGCGCAGTTCAAAATTCCAAATCATGTGCGCCTGACGGTGGATGTTGATCCGCAAAGTTTTTACTGATCACGCTTGCGTCACAAACTGCGGCTTTGGTGGAAATGCGCGCGCCTTTGCCCTATATCTGGGCAACCCGTGCAAAGGAGCCTGCAATGTTTCTGATCAACCGCCGCAAAATGGAAATGGTATCGCCGCAAGACGCCTTGCCTGGCCGCGCTACGCCCCTCCCCACCGCCAAAACCCACTTTGTCAATGGCCGCGATCTGCATGGCCCTGTGCCTGTGGGCATGGAAGAGGCTATGTTTGGCATGGGCTGTTTTTGGGGTGTCGAGCGGATTTTTTGGCAGCTGGACGGCGTTTTTGTCACGATGGTGGGTTATGCCGCTGGCTTTACCACCAACCCCACCTATCAAGAAACTTGCACTCAGCTGACAGGCCATAACGAGGTGGTGCGGGTCATTTATGACCCCGCCGTGATCAGCTATGACCAATTGCTGGCCGTGTTCTGGGAAAACCACGACCCGACACAAGGGATGCGCCAAGGCAATGATGTGGGCAGCACCTATCGGTCGGGCATTTATACCTATGACGAGGGGCAGGCCGGCGCCGCCCGCGCCAGCAAAACCGCCTATGAGGCGCGTTTGCGCGCCGCAGGCTTCCCCGCCATCACCACCGAAATTATCCCCGCGCCTGTGTTTTATTACGGCGAAGAATATCACCAGCAATACCTTGCCAAAAACCCAGACGGGTATTGCGGCATCCAAGGCACTGGGGTGACTTGCCCCATTGGCGTGGGGGTTTAGCCCCCCGCCTGCCTGCCCATTTGACCGCTGCTGCTTGCAGGCTTGATCGCGCGCGTGTCTTCCTTTAGCAGGGCAACGGGTGGGGTGAGGGCAGGGTTTATGGGCACAGAAGATTTGGACACGCAGGCCATCGGCCTTGATACGGGCCTTGCCTTGTCGCGCTGGCTGACGGGAAGCGAGCATTTGCACTATGGCCTGTGGACGGGCCTGACCGTTGCTGCGGGCAATGTGGGGGCCGCCCAAGATGCCTATTCGGCGCGGCTGTTTGCCCATTTGCCCAGCGGAAAGCTGCGCATTTTGGACATTGGCGGCGGCGCGGGCGAGACGGCGAAAAAGCTGATCGCGCTGGGCCATAGCGTGGAAATTGTGGTGCCATCGGCATATCTGGCCGCGCGCTGCCGCATCAACGCGCCGCAGGCTGTGGTGCACGAGGCGACCTTTCAGGATGCAAACCCCGTGGGCCCGTTTGATCTGTGCCTGTTTTCGGAAAGCTTTCAGTATATTCCGCTGGATCAATCGCTGCCCAAGGCGCTGTCGCTGCTGGGCCCAAAGGGCGAGATTTTGATTGGCGATTGCTTTCGCAGCGCCGCCTTTCCCACTCAAAGCGGCGGGCGCATTTGCGGGGGCGGGCACCGCATCAAAAAGTTCCGTGCGATTCTAAAGACCCTGCCGCTAAAGCTGCTTGCCGAAGAAGATATCACGCAGGCCGTTGCCCCTTCGATTGACCTAGAGCAAGCCTTTTTCAATGTTCTGGGGCGTGGGCTGCTGTCAACCAATGCCGAATTGGCCAAAAAGCGCCCTATGCGGCATTGGCTGATCCACCGTGCGCTGGCGCTGCTGATCTCTGGGCGCAAACGCGCCGCGCTGGCAGACCGGCTGTTTGAACAGAACCGCAATTCGGCGCTGTTCATCGCCAACAATGTCTATCTGCTGCTGCGCCTTGGCCGCGCTTAATCCGCTTTGTATTCAAAAAGGAAATCCAATGCCCACCTATACAGCCCTGACCACCCTAGATGGCGGCGATGCCGCCGAGGCGCTGGGCGCGGCATTAGAAAAGCTTGATCCAGCGCCCACGGGCGTGGGCGTGTTTGAAATAGAAGATGGCAGTGATCTGTGGGAAGTAGGGGGCTATTTTATGGAGCCACCCAGCGAAGCCATTCTAGAGGTTTTCGCGCTGGCCTTTGGGGCCAAACCCTTTGTCATTTCCGAGGTGCCTGAAATTGATTGGGTCGCCCATGTGCGCCGCGAATTGCCCCCTGTCGAGGCGGGGCGCTTTTTTGTTTATGGTAGCCATGATGCCGATAAGGTTCCCGCAGGGCGCGTGGCCTTGCAGATCGAGGCGACGGTGGCCTTTGGCACGGGGCATCATGGCACGACGTTGGGCTGCTTGCGCGCCTTTGATCGGCTGCTGACGGCGGGCGTGTATGCGCAAAACGTGGCCGATATTGGCTGCGGCACGGCGGTGCTGGCGCTGGCCGCCGCAGCCACGCTGCCCGATGCGCGCATTCTGGCATCTGATATTGACCAAGTGGCGGTTGCGGTGGCGCAGGCCAATGTTGGCATCAACGCCCTGTCTGGCCGCATTGCCTGCTATGAGGCGGCAGGCTTTGCCCACCCCGACATTGCCCGCGCTGCGCCCTTTGATCTGGTTTTTGCCAATATTCTAAAGGGCCCCTTGCTGGAATTGGCCCCCGCCATGGCCGCCCATATTGGCGCGGGCGGGCGGGCGATACTTTCGGGCCTGCTGGTCGTTCAGGCCGAGGCGATTACGGCGGCCTATCTTGCCGCTGGCTTTACGCTTGAGGCGCGCGAAGATCTTGGCGAATGGTCGGCGCTGGTGATGTTGCGCAATTAAAGGCAGGCGCGATCTGATCAAAGATTTGCCATATTTTGCCGCTATGCCAAGGGAATCGCGCAACGATCCCTTTTCGGGCAGAGGCAGATATGACCCAATCGGTTGACCCAGAATTCGCCCGCCGTGTGGCGGAATATCAGCAAAACTTGAAAAAAGGTATTGCCTTTCAGGCTGACGGTACCATCGGCGGCAAGCGCATAAAGCCTGCCCGCCGCGCATGGCGCGGCCCTGCGTTTCGCAATATGTTCAGGCTGGTGATTTATGCCATGCTGCTGAAGGCGGTGATGTTCCACGCCGCCCATATTGTTGGGTTTAATGCCAGCAGCACCGTGGCGCTGGACAGCCAAACACTGGTGCAAAAGGCAGTTGGCCTGATGTTTTACCCAGACCCTGTTTCGATGGAAATCTCGCACTGGCTGACCCTTGGGCAGAGGTATGTGGCCATTGAACTGCGCCGTATGTTTTAGCGCCGTCTTTGGGCGCGTTCGCGGCGCTGGGCGCACACAAAAAGGCCGCAAGCGCTGCTTGCGGCCTTTGCGTCTGCGCGGGTTGTTTAACCCTGGGCCTTAGCGGCCAATCATGTCGATATCAGCGCGGCACAGGCCGATATCATCCAATTCGCGGGATGACAGGGCGTAAAGTGCGTTGCGTGTTTTGCGGGCGTTGTTCCATGCCACAAATGCGGCAATGGGTTCAGCCACAAATTGTGCGGCGCGGAACATCGACACAGCGCCGAGGGGCGCCACGCGGGTGGTCGTCTCAATCGAAGCCATAGCGGTTGTCCTTTCAAGTTGTGCAGCGATACTGCGATGACAGGCATCTAATATTGCTGCATGTGCAAAGCAATGGGGCTGCGCGCATGTCTGCATTGCGCCCATTGCATGACCAATGACTTAATTTTGACACTATTTTTTAAGCAGTTTGCGAAAAATGGGGGGTGAGTGTCGCTTTTCGCTTGGACGTGGTCGTATGCTGCACCTGCAGCATCATCCGCCCGCCCAAATGCCTCAAAAAATTCATGCTTGGCGGATGTTCTCTTTTCGTGCTATTTCGATAGAAAGTGAAATAAGTTTGGGCAAAGGCGGGCAGATGCGGGTTTTGGGAATCGATCCGGGCCTTCGCAACCTTGGTTGGGGCGTGATCGATGTGACGGGCGCGCGCCTGACCCACGTTGCCAACGGCATTTGCCACAGCACCGCGGGCGAGGGGGAGGGGGACATGGGCTTTCGCCTAGCCGATCTGCACAGCCAACTGACCGAGGTGTTTCGCCGCTATGCCCCCGATGCCGCCGCAGTAGAGCATACGTTTGTGAACAAAGACGCCGTAGCCACGCTGAAACTGGGCCAAGCGCGCGGCGTGGCGCTGCTGGTGCCCGCGCAATTTGGCCTGTCGGTCGGCGAATACGCCCCCAATGCGGTGAAGAAATGTGTGGTGGGGGTGGGACATGCCGATAAGGGGCAGGTTGAACATATGGTGCGCATTCAGCTACCAGGGGTGGTCATCGCTGGCCCCGATGCATCCGACGCGCTGGCCATTGCCATTTGCCACGCCCATCACATGCAATCGGCGGGGCGGCTGACGGCGGCCCTGAAATCGGCAGAATTGCGAAAGGCCGCAGGATGATTGGCAAAATATCGGGCCGTTTAGATTGGCGCGGCCTTGACCATGTGCTGATTGATGTGCGCG
>CAXNEP010000016.1:0-15525 GCA_964200865.1 Cypionkella sp.
TGGGGTGCGCGCCTGTGATATATTCGGGTTCGGCCCCAAGGCAGCCCGTGACAATCACGCGGCCATTTTCTGCCAGCGCCTCGCCAATGGCGGCCAGACTTTCGGCCTTGGCACTGTCCAAAAACCCGCAGGTGTTGACGATAACGGCATCTGCGCCGCGATATTCGGGGGAAATTGCATAGCCTTCGGCGCGCAGGCGGGTCAGGATACGCTCGCTATCGACCAGCGCCTTGGGGCAGCCAAGCGAGACCATGCCGATGCTGGGCTGGCCCGCGCGGGGGGTGTCCCGCAGCAGGGCCTTAGGGGCGATGTCGGGGCGCAGATTGGGTGGGTTTGTGCTCATGCACAGGGGTATAGCCGATTGGCGGGGCAGGGGGAAGATGCGTGCGGCCTGCCACCAAAACGCTTGATCGGCGCGGGATTTCAGCGCAGGGTTGCACTATCCGCAAAAAAGGAGAGCTGTCATGCGTTCCGTTGCACGTGCCTTGCCTGCACTTTTATTGACCCTTTTTCCGCCCAGCATTTTGCCTGCCCAAACCGCCTGCCTTGCGCCGACGGGCAGTGTGCCGCCCTGCATGGTGGGCATTTGGAGCGGGTCAAACGATATGGTCGAACGTATGGACGCCATTTTTGCGACGCTGCCCGATGACGTTGTTGCCCAAATGGTGCCAACATCGGGGCAGTATTTGTTCTTGCGGGTGCTGCGGAACGGCAACTTTGCCACCTCGCCCACCGAAGCGCAGGCAGATATGGCGTTTCTGACCGAAAACGGCGCGGATGAGGTGATGATCGCCGTGCAGACCTATGGGATGAGTGGTTATTTTACCGCAGGGCCAGGTGACGCGCTGGCCTATTGCAAATGGTCTAGCGGGCCAGACACGATGACCACGGAAAGCACTGTGGATGGCGCGACCTATCAGCAAATCACGCCGCTGCCCGCATTTGGCACATCCAGCGTGCCGTTTCGCTATGAATGCGCGGGCAATTCGATGAACATTTTCATGGACTTGCCGCCCCCAATGGGCACGATCACCTATACGATGACCAAGGTCAACGAAAGCGCGCTGCCTGCGGATGTGGTTGATATTTTGATGGGGGATTAGGGGGGCGAGTTGGGGTGTGTGCCAGCGCGCACCACCCCAAAAAAACCAAACACCCAGCGCAATGGTGCGCGGCTGCACGCAGCCTACGCCCAATGCTTAGATCGCGGCACTTATACCCGCCGCACCCGCCCTCAGCCCCTTAATACTTGCCCGCCACATATAATTCGGGCGGCAGGACGGCGCGTTCATAATCGGGGTTAAACACGCGGTCGGGCAGGTGGATTTCTTCGTGCGGGACAGGCTCGTAGGGGAATTGCTGCAAAAGATGGTCGATGCAATTCAGCCGCGCGCGGCGCTTGTCGTTGCCTTCCACGATATACCACGGCGCTTCGGGAATATTCGTGCGCAGCATCATTTCTTCTTTGGCTTTGGTATACAGCTCCCACCGCACGCGCGATTGCAGATCCATGGGGGAGAGTTTCCATTGCTTCATCGGGTCGTGAATGCGCATAAGGAATCGCATTTGCTGTTCTTCATCGGTAATCGAAAACCAATATTTGATGACCGTTATCCCCGAACGCACCAGCATCCGTTCAAATTCGGGCACGTCGTTGAAAAACTGTTCAACCTGATCTTCGCCCGCAAAGCCCATCACGCGCTCAACGCCCGCGCGGTTATACCACGAACGGTCAAACAGAACAATTTCGCCGCCTGCGGGCAGGTGGGGCACATAGCGTTGAAAATACCACTGGGTTTTTTCGCGGTCAGATGGGGCGGGCAGGGCCACAGTGCGCACCACGCGCGGGTTCAGCCGCTGGGCGATGCGTTTGATCACGCCGCCTTTGCCCGCGCTATCGCGCCCCTCGAACAGAATCACCACCTTTTTCTTGTGATACACAACCCATTCTTGCAGCTTAATCAGTTCAGATTGCAGGCGGATCAGGGCCTGAAAATAGGTCTGGCTGTCGAGTGTATCGGGGTGGTTTGTCTTGTAAATTTTGGCGATTTCGCGCGACAGCGCGGCATCTTCCAATTCCAGTTCGAACCCTTCATCATAGGAATCCGCCAGTTCTGCCTTGAGCCAATCTTCCGCTGATCCAGTCATTCACGCCTCCTTGTTTAGCGGCACAGGATCACAGCTTTGTAAAACCTAAGTGACGGTTGGGGGCGAGTGGGGTTGGGGCAAATACCCAAAATCGGGCATGATGTCTTCGATGTTCAGCACCGCCCCCGTGCCCTGTGCACTGCCCGAAAGCGACAGCATCGCATAGCCATGCACCAGCGACCACAGCATCAATTCGCTGCGCCGATCTGCATCGGGCGCGCCCGATTTGTCCCAATCTAGGCCCTTGGCGATGCCCGCCAAAATGCCATAGCTGTCTGCCGCCGCTGCCGATAGCTCTGGATCGTCCATCGCGCACAGGGCGGGCGAGAACATCAGCCGAAACAATTGCGGGTGGTCGCTGGCAAAGCGGATATAGCCCTGCATTGCCGCATATTGCCGCCCTTTGGGATCATCGCCCTGCGCGCCGTCCAGCATAAAGGCGCGGTGGCGGCGAAAGCCCTCGGCGGCGATGGCCGTCAGCAGACCCTTAAGCGATCCGAAGTGGTTTTTCGGCGCGGTGTGGCTAACGCCAACATGGGCGGCGATGGCGCGCAGGGACAGCGCCTCAAGCCCGCGGGCGTCCAATATTTCGATGCCCGCTGCCACAAGCGCCTCTTTCAGCGATCCGTGGTGGTAGGGTTTTTTGGGGGTGGCCTCAACTTGCATGTTTCCAATGTAAATATTTTGCTGGACATTGCAAGCCAAGGCTGTATCTATATTTCCAGTGGAAACATTGGAGGCGCAGATGAGCGCAGATGATTTGTTTGGCTTGGCCAGCGCGGCGGTGTTGCCGGGCTGGTTGATATTGATACTGGCCCCGCGCGGGCACTGGGTTTGGCTTGACCGTATCCCCGCGCTGATTATCCCGTTTGGCCTGTCGGCGCTGTATACGGGGCTGATTTTGGCGCATTTCGCAAGGGCCGAAGGTGGCGGGTTTGGCAGCATTGCGCAGGTGCGCGCGCTGTTTGCATCTGATTATGGCCTGCTGGCGGGCTGGGTGCATTATCTGGCCTTTGATCTGATGATCGGCGCTGTGATGGCGGGGCAGATGGATAAAATGGGCTTATCGCGCCTGTCCCAAGCGCCGCTGCTGGCGCTGATCTTCCTGTTCGGCCCCTTGGGCGCGTTTTTGATTTGGGCGGCGCAGGGCAGCCTGCGCCTATTGGGCAAGGGGGGTGCAGCGTGACCTATTCCGCACGTCAGTTGTGGCTGTTGACAGCCCTATCAACCGCAATGATGGCAGTTGGCCTGATCTGGGCCATGTTCGAGACGCGCCAGTTTCAAGAAACCCTTGTGTGGGTCAAGCCGTTCAAATTCGCGCTATCGCTTGCGGTGTTTTTTGCCACACTCGCGCTGGCCTTTGACCGTCTCAGCGATGGCGAGCAGGGCAAAACCAAATGGCCCATTGTGATTGCGGTTATGGCCAGCGCCTTTTGGTTGGAAATGCTATATATCAGCGCCCAAGCCGCGCAAGGAACGGCATCGCATTTCGCTGTCGATACGCCGTTTCACAGCGTGATGTATAGCCTGATGGGCCTTGGAGCGGTGTGTCTGGTTCTGGGAGCGGGCTTGATCGGTTGGGCGATGCTGCGCGATAGCGCGGCAAAGTTGCACGAGGATTTGCGCCTTGGCATTGGGGTTGGGTTTATCCTGTCGACTGTGCTGACGTTGATCACCGCCTTCACGCTGGGCGGCAATGGCGGCCATTTCGTGGGCACTCCGCCTGTCGGGGCGGCGGTGATCCCGTTCTTTGGCTGGTCGGGCAGCGTGGGCGATTTGCGCCCGAGCCATTTCTTCGCGCTGCATGCGATGCAGGCGGTGCCTTTGCTGGCATGGATGGTGCAGGGGCGCGCCTCGGCGCGGGCGTGGATTATTGGCGGATCGCTCGGCTACACCGCGCTGACGCTGGCGCTGTTTGCGCAGGCGCTGATGGGATTGCCGCTGATGCGGCTGTAAACAAAAAAGGGGCCGTTTGGCCCCTTTTTCGATCACCGGCGGCGGTCGCGCCGCGCGCTCATCGGTTGGAACGCTACGCCGACATGCGCCTCGCAATAAGGCTTGCCCGCTTGGGATGGCAGGCCGCAGAACCAAAACTCTTCGGTTGCAGGGTCGCCAATGGGCCATTTGCAGGTACGCTCGGTCAGCTCCATCAAGGTCAGGCGCGCGGCGCGCTTTTCCACTTCACGCACCGAAGCCAAGGCCTCGGGGCTGATTTCATTGGCCGATGGCTGCGGCGGCAGGGGCTGGCCTGCGGGCACAATCGCCTTGCGCAGCGGGATCGGCCCGCCAGTGGATGCCAGCACCGATGCGGCGGTGCTGGAATTGGGCAGCGCGCCCGATGGCACGGTACTAACAGGGGCGGCTGGCGCAGGGGCGGCTGCAGGCGCGGCGGCAGGGGCTGCGGCGCGGGGTTCTTCCGCCGCCGCCTCTTCTTTCGGCGCGGGGGCAGCTTCGGCCACGGCTTCTCCCTCATCTTCTTCGCGGTTAGACAGGCCAAGGCGATGCACTTTGCCAATCACTGCGTTGCGCGTCACCCCGCCCAGTTCCTTGGCGATTTGGCTGGCAGACTGACCTTCCGTCCACATCCGCTTTAGCGTTTCGACCCGTTCATCTGTCCAAGACATCGCGTACCTCGTTTGCCCCATGGGCCCCATATAGGGATTGCAACAGGCACCAGCCCGTTTCACCCTATTCTAACGTCAGGGACACGGGATACAAGCAAGGGGCGCGCAGATCAAGCCGCTGATTCGCAACAATTGCGCCTAAGGGGGGCCAAATGCACGATTATGCCGATCAACGGGGTGATACATTCAAAACCTTTGAAAAGGTGGGGCGCGGTGTGCGTCTGCCAAAGACGGCAATCGTCGCCTATGAATTCGTCGCCGAAGAGGTCGATACCCGCTGGGCAGATGTCCACGCCGCCCTGCGCGCCAAAGGGTTCAAGACCACCCATCGCGGCGATATCCTCACCGCCAAAATCGGCCCGATCACGATTGATGCGGAAACAGTTTGGCATTGGGAACGCATCGCCACCGAAATCGCCCTGCCGTTCGAATTTTACCCCGATGGGTGGGAACTGGACGAGTAGCGCATTCTTGTTGATGGCTTTCATTTTGGCTCAAATACCTTCCGCGAAGCGTCCGCACCCCAGGACGGGAGCCTGCGGCGCAGGTATTTAAGCCAAAATGAAAGCCCAAGATGAATCGTAAACCTAAACTGTTTTCACACCCGCAACATAAGTTGCGCGAATAGCGCGGTCATCGCCCATCATGATGGTGGGGAACAGTTGCTGCCACAGCGTTTGCGCGCGGGCGCTGGCCTGTGCGATAGCGGGGGTCGAGGATAGGTTCAGGATTGTCAAATCCGCCTCCATCCCCGCGCTGATATTGCCGATTTGGTGGCTGGCGTGCAGGGCGCGGGCCGATCCTGCAGTGGCAAGGTACCACAGTTGTGCGGGGTGCAGGGATTGGCCGCGCAGCTGGGCCACCTCATAGGCCGCGGCCATGGTGCGCAGCATGGAAAAGGATGACCCGCCGCCTGTATCGGTGGCCAGCCCCGTGCGGATGCTTGCCGCAAGGCCCATGTCAAACAGGCCTGATCCGATAAAGGTGTTGGATGTGGGGCAATGGATCAGCGATGCATCCACCTCGCGCAGGCGGTCAATTTCGCGCGGCTCTAGGTGGATCGCGTGGCCATAAATCCCGCCTTTGCCCAACAGGCCGTGCGCCTCATACGTATCCAAATAATCGCGCGCGCTGGGGAACAGGGATTTGACCCAAGCGATTTCATCCACCTGTTCGGACAAATGGGTTTGCATCAGGCAATTTGGGTTTTGCGCCCATAACGCGCCTAGGGCAGACAGTTGGTCGGGCGTCGACGTGGGCGAAAAGCGCGGGGTGATGACATAGGACATTCTGCCCGCCCCGTGCCATTTGGCAATCAGCGCGGCGCTGTCATCATAGGCGCTTTGCGCGCTATCGCGCAGGTTGTCGGGGGCGTTCCTGTCCATACAGGTTTTGCCCGCCCATGCGCGCATCCCCCGCGCCTGTGCCGCTACAAAAATCGCATCCACAGATGCGGGGTGAATCGTGCCATAGCTGCAAAAGCTGGTGGTGCCATGCGCCAGCGCAAGGCCTGTGTAGCGCTGGGCAATCTCGCCCGCATAGGCCGCATCGCCAAAGCGCGCCTCTTCTGGGAAGGTATAGGTGTTCAGCCAGTCAATCAGCCGCTTGCCCCACGAGGCGATGATGGCGGTTTGCGGGTAATGCACATGGGCATCGATAAAGCCTGCCGAAATCAGATCACTGCCGTAATCCACCACGCGCGCCTGTGGGTGGGCGGCGCGGATGGTATCTGCTGGCCCATATGCGATGATCTTGCCCGCGCCCAGTGCGACCGCGCCGCTGCGGTCTATACGCGCCGCATCAATCCCATCGGTAAAGGGATCCCCCGCAAAGGACAGCACCTGCCCCAATAGAACTGTGTCTGCGTTGCTCATCCGCGCCCCCTGTTTTGGCCACTCTAGCGCGCAATCTTCGGTGCGTAAATTTTGCATTTGCGCGCGATGACCCCTGTTTGAATGAAACAGCTTTCGCTATGCAGGGTAAATGGGGGCGAAATGACCGAAAATCTGGCAATCATGGACAATGATGCGTTGCACGCAGATCGGCTGGAGGCCATTTTGGCGGCGGTCGAGGTGGGCGACGCAGATCGCTTGACCGCCCTGCTGGAACCCCTGCACGCCGCCGATATTGCCGACCTTTTGGAGCAGATCGGTACCGCCAATCGCCGCGCCCTGCTGGCGATGTGGTCGGGCGAGGTGGACGGCGAGATATTGTCGGAAATCGACGAGGCCATCCGTGAAGAGGTGATCGAATCCCTGCCGCGCGAGGTTCTGGCCGAAGCCATGCGCGAATTGGACAGCGACGATGTTATCGATATTTTGGAAGACCTTGACGCGCCGCAGCAAGAGGAAATCCTTGGCGCGCTGGACAAATCAGAGCGCGCTGCGATCGAGGCGGCGCTGGCCTATCCCGAAGGCAGCGCAGGCCGCTTGATGCAGCGCGAGGTGGTCATTGCCCCGCAAGACTGGACTGTAGGGGCCGCGATTGACCATCTGCGCGCCGCCCAAACCCTGCCTGACCAATTTTACCATGTGATCTTGATTGACCCGCGCATGAAACCCACAGGCTATGTCACGCTGGGGCGGCTGTTGTCATCCAAGCGCGAGGTGCGGCTGGACGCGATTTTGGAAGACAGTTTCCGCACCATTCCCGCCACGATGGGCGAGGCGGATGTGGCCTATATGTTCAACCAATATCACCTGATTTCCACCCCTGTGGTCGACGATGCAGGGCGGCTGGTGGGCGTGATTACCATTGATGACGCAATGAACGTGCTGGATGAGGAACACGAACAAGACATGCTGCGCTTGGCTGGCGTGGGCGATACATCGGCCATGTCAGACGGCGCGCTGGCCACAGTGCGCCAGCGCCTGCCGTGGTTGGTGGTGAACCTCTTTACCGCGTCGATCTCGGCCATGGTCATCTCGCAGTTTCAAAGCACGATTGCATCCTTGGTGGTGCTGGCGGCACTGATGCCGATTGTCGCCTCGACAGGGGGGATTGCGGGCACCCAATCGCTGGCGGTGGCCGTGCGGGCGCTGGCCACGCGCAGCCTAACGGCGGCGAATGCGCGGCGTGTTGTGCTGCGCGAAATGGCGGGCGGGCTGATGTCGGGGGTGGCGCTGGCGCTGATATTGGGCGCGGCGGGGGTGATGATTTTTGGCGATTGGCATTTGGGCGCAGTGCTGGGGCTGGCGATGATTGCCAACCAAGTGGTGGCCGCAATGGGCGGGGTTTTGGTGCCCCTTGGCCTGCACCGCATGGGGCTGGACCCTGCGCTGGCCTCGGGCACGTTTGTGACCACACTGACAGATGTTTTGGGGTATCTCACATTTTTGGGGCTGGCGTCATGGATGCTGATGTAAAGGCAGGCGCGCGCAAGGCCGCATTTGCCGCGCGCAAAGCGGTGTTTGCCGCGGATGATGCAGCCAGCAGGGTGGCTGGCGCCAATGCCAACCTAAGTGCAGTTTTGGCGGGCTATGCGGGGCAAGTTCTGGCAGGCTATATGCCGATGCGCACAGAAATCAGCCCACTGCCCGCGATGCACGGCCACAGTGGCGCGCTGTGCGTGCCCGTGATTATGGCCCCCGCCACGCCCCTGCGCTTTGCCGCCTATCAGGCGGGGGCAGACATGGTGGAAGGGGCGTTTGGGGCATATATCCCTGCCACGCTGACCTATCTTGTCCCAACGGTGCTGATCGTGCCGCTGCTGGCCTATGACGCGCGCGGTTACCGCCTTGGCTATGGCGGCGGGTTTTATGACCGCACGCTGGAAGGCCTGCGCGCGGCGGGCAAAATTACCGCCATCGGATTTGCCTTCGCAGCGCAAGAGGCGCGCGAGGTGCCGATTGATGCCACCGATCAGCGGCTGGATATGATTGTTACAGAACACGGCTGCTTGGTGTTTTGACGGGCGGCGTAAGGGGGCTTTCTGCCCCCTCGCTTCGCTCACCCCCTAACACGGGACGCCTGCTTCCCGTGTCTGGATATTTGGAGAGCTAGGAAGCCCGCAGAAAGTTTGCTCCTTCCTTGCTCTGAAAATATCCTGGGGGGAGCGCAGCGGGGGGCAAAGCCCCCCTACTTGGCAATCACCTCATCGCGCACGAACATATTGGCCCAAGCGCGGTCAACCAGTTCGGGCGTCATTCGGTAGGGCTGGCCTTCAAAATCACACATGGCGATGATTTGGTCGATCAGGAACGTGGGTTGGTAATTGGCGAAATTGTTGTCGATGCTGGGGTATTTTTCGCGCAGCAGATACAGGATCGACGCCTCGTCAATCGCCACGCCTTTTTTGCGTGCCACCATGCCAAAGATTTTCAGAAACATATCTTGGGTGGGGCCGTCCACCTTGATTTTGAAGAAAATGCGCCGCAGGGCAGCGCCATCGAAAATTTCATTCGGGTGGTAGTTGGTGGAAAACAGCACCAGCGTGTCAAAGGGCACGGTAAACTTCTCGCCCGATTGCAGTTGCAAAATATCGCGCCCCTCTTCCAAGGGCACGATCCAGCGGTTGACCAGTTTTTGCGGTGGATCGGACTGGCGTCCTAAGTCGTCGACAATGAAAATCCCGCCCGATGCCTTTAGCTGCAAGGGCGCTTGATACGTGCGCGCGATGGGATTGTATTTCAAATCCAGCATGTCCAGCGTCAATTCGCCCCCCGTCACGATGGTGGGGCGTTGGCACAGCACATAACGCGGGTCAAAGCGCGGGCCCGTGCGGCGCAGCGCGCCCGCGTCGGCGGCGGTCTCGCTGGCGGGCACATGCACGATGGGGTCAAACACCGAAATCACTTGGCCCGCATATTCCACCGCGCGCGGCACATAAATCAGATCACCCAAGGCGGCACGAATGCCGTTTGAAATGGATGATTTTCCATTGCCGGGCGGGCCATACATCAAAATAGACCTGCCAGATGATACCGCAGGGCCCAAGTTTGAAATCAGATCCTCGGGCAGCACCAGATGGCCCATCGCCGCCACCAAATCGGCGCGGGTTAGTTTGATATCGCGCACCGATTGGCGGCGCATTTGCCCTGCATAGGTGGTCAGCGGCACGGGCATAGCCCCGAAATATTCCGATTGTGTCAGCGCCTCTAGCGCGCGGGCGCGGCCTGCATCGGTCAACTGATAGCTCATTTCCGCGCTGGCGGTGGGGGATAGCGTTCCCATCGCCTCGATCAGGCGCTGGGCGCGCATCGCCTCGACCAAGCCTTGCGCCAGTTGCACGGGCAAGGCGATGGCGCGCGCGATGTCGCTGACCAAGGATAGATTGGTGCGAAAGATGGTTTTCAGCGCGATATCGCGCATCATCACCGCCGAAAGCCCCGTCTCGCGCAGATCGCGCGGCTCGGACGGGGGCTGAATGCCGATTTGGGGATGCATGTTCATAGGCAGACCTCGCGCACAAGTTTGGCCAAGGATGCTTGCGAAAAGCGGCCGTTTTGGGGCGTGATTTAGGCCGCAACCAGCGGCAGGGCGGCAAAAATCATATAGATGTTCAAAATGCCTGCCAGCGCCAGACCCATGGGAAAATCGGCGCGCGTCCAGCTTTCCCAATCGGCCACTTGGGCCCGAAAGGCGGGCAGCGCGCGGGCCAAACGATGGGCGGCAAAGGCCCCCAGCAGGCAGGCTGCGGTTAAAACCAAAGCAAAGCGCAGATCGCCTTGCACAAAGAATGGGGCCATAACGGCGACAAATTTTGCATCCCCTGCGCCAATCAGGCTAAGGCTGGCCAGCACAAAGCCGATCACGAGCAAAATTGCCCCCAAGGCCAGACCCCAGAGCCAAACCTGAAACGGCACAAGGATAAGGCCCAGCACCAGCCAAACGGCGCCCAAGGCCAAAACGGCTTTGTTGGGAATTTTCATGAATTTCATGTCGTTCCACGCGACCCATATGCCAATGGCAAGGGTAAAGGGCAGCAAAAGGGCTGCATCCAATGCGGTCATGTTTCAGCCTCCCAGTGCGGCAAGGCTGCGTTCGGCGGCCTCGAAATATTGCGGGTTGGTATCGATGGCCTGTTGCAGCAATTGCTTGCCCACCGATGGATCGCCCTGTTTCACCGCTGCCAGCCCCGCCGTGTAATACAGTTGCGAGCGTTCTGTCTGCGTCATCTCGACCACAGGCAAATCGTATTTGCGCTGGGCGGCGCGGGCCAGCACAAGGTTGTTTTTGGCGGTAAACATCGTGCTGTCATAGGTCAGCGCCTGCATGAACAGTTTTTCGGCTGCGGCATGTTCGCCCCGCGTTAGTTTGGAAAAACCCCAGTTGTTTAGAACGGGGGCGGGCTGCTGGGTTAGGCCTGCCGCTATTTCGTAAAAGCTATCGGCCTTCTTCCAATCTTTGCGGCTGTCGGCCACCATCGCCTCTAGGCGGTAGCGTTCAAAGGTTTCATAGGTGGGCGGGATTTGCGCCAGCACTTGGGCCGCGCGCGCCCAATCATTGCCACGGATCAGCGCCTCGGCAAAATTGACGCGGTCTTCGTTGGTCGCATCAGGGCGCGCGGTGATCTGTGTCCACACGGCGGCAGCCTCGGCGGCGCGGCCTGCTTTCATCAATGATTTGCCCAGCCCGCGCTGCGCGGTCAGGTTGGACGGATCGGTTGCAACGGCCTGCTGAAAATAGGCAACTGCCTCTTCTGGTTTGCCCACAGTCAGCATCACATCGGCCATATTGCTGTTGTCGATGTCATTGACCGACGCCAAGGCGCGGTTCACCTGCGCGGGGTTTGCCCCGTTTTGGCAGGCAGGCAGCAAAAGCGCCGCGCTAAGGCCAAGCGAGATTAAAATGGGAAAAGATGGCCGTTTTTGGCCCAAAGCCGCAGGCACCGCCCGCGCGCGAAGATAGATCATGTGGCGCATTTTGCGTCCTTATTATTGCGACTGCTCGCTTATGCCCAGACCCGCGACGACTTAGAACTGCGACAGCAGGACATAATTGCCCTGACCGCGCCGAACCAATGCCATGGCAGGCTTTTGGGCGACCTCACTACTACCATATATCGTTTTTTCGCTTGCTGCGATAGCTTGTTTTAAATTTTCTCGTATTTCGTCTGTTTTGCCACTATCAAGTGCATAGGCACGTTGAAATACCACCCGCGCCTCGCCTATTTTGCCCGCCTCCATCAACACAACGCCAAGGTTGTTTTGCGCGGGCACAAAACTGGGATCTTGTTCAATGGCGCGGCGCAGGATTTGCTCGGCTTGGCCAAGGCGGCCCAAGGCAAGGTTGGCGCTGCCAAGGGCAGACAGAACATCGACATTTGCGCCTTGCTGGCTGGCGGCGCGCAAATAAGACTTTAGCGCCAATTCATATTCGCCCGATGCCATAAGGCGGTGGCCCACCATCAGCCCATCAATACCGCCGCGCGCGCGGTCAACCCCCGGCGCAAAGGTTTTGTCACCCGTGGCAATAGACGGCCCGCCAAGCAGGTTTGACACAGCGCCAAAGCCGCCCGTGGTGCCACAGGCGGCTAAGGTGATCATCAGCGCCAAGCCAAGGGCGGTTTTGGTCAATCAGACCCCCAAATTACATATTCATGATATTCACAATCGACGGCGATAGCAAAATCATCATCATCGGCGGCAGGGTAAACACCATCGTCCCCAAGGTCATTTTTGTGGGCACTTTGTTGGCCTTTTCCTCTGCACGCATAACGCGTTTATCACGCATTTCTGCCGAATACATCCGCAAAGCTTCGGCGATGGATGTCCCGAAGGTGGCCGATTGCACCAAGGTGGTCACAAAGGATGTGATATCGCCCACGCCCACACGGTGCGCCATGTCTTTTAACACCTGAACCCGTTCTTTACCTGCCTTTACCTCTTGGCTGACGATTTCCAATTCATCGGCAAGGGCGGGGAAGGCTGCGCGCGATTCCTTGGCGATGCGGTTGATCGCCTGATCCATGGATTGGCCCGCCTCGACACAGACCAGCATCAAATCCAGCGCATCTGGAAAGCCTTCGGTGATTTGCTGTTGGCGGGCCGCGATGTTGCGCGTCACGATGTACTGCGGCAGGTAATAGCCAATGCCGCCTGGAACAATGACGTAAAGCGCCATGTTCTGCATCGACACTTCGCCTTGCATCGAAGTGATCAGCGCATAGATGATGCCAATCACCAACCCGCCCAGACCCAAGGACAGTTGCGCAAAGTGGAACATGCGCACAGCGTTTTTGCCTTGGTAGCCTGCGCGGAACATGCGCAGGCGCGCGGCGTCCAGCTCGCCCGAATTTTGCGGTTCTAGGAACGATGCAAATTTTTGCAGCTTATCTGTTTTCTCTTCGCGGCGCAGGATGGCTGTGTCGGCTTTGGGGCGCGCCTCGCGCTGATCGCGGCCCATGCGCTGCATTTTGACCTTATCAAACGGTTCGGCAGGTTTCATCAGCAAGAAGGGCAGCACTGCCATAATCAGCACAAGGCCAAGCGCGCCAATGATCATCAGCGGTGTCAGCGCGCCAAACTGCCCTTCAAGGCTGGCATAGAGGGATTGAAACAGCGCCATGATTACACCTTTATATTTGTCATCATTTTCATGAAGATAACGTTGCCGACCAAAAGAATTGCCACCACGGCTGCGCCAGGCACAAAGAAGCTGCTGGCCATCACGCCGTCGAAATGGTTGGGCTTTAGGATGAATGTACCGACCAGAACCACAACGGGCATGCCCGACAGGAAGGTTCCAGAAAACTTGGCCTCGGCGGTGATGGCAATCACGCGGCGAAACAGCTTAAAGCGCGAACGGATTACCTTGGCCAGCCCGTCCAAAATCTCGGCCAAGTTGCCGCCCGAAGATTGCTGAATATTCACCGCCACGGCCAAAAACCGCAAATCTTGGTTGTCCATCCGTTCGGCAAACACCTTCAGGCTGTCGGCAATATTGCGGCCATAGGCGGCTTCATCGGCGATGATGCCAAATTCGGTGCCAAGGGGGTCGGCCACTTCTTTGGCGACAATCCCAATGGCCGAGGTCAGCGGATGGCCCACGCGCAAGGAACGCACCATCAATTCGATGGCATCGGGAAGCTGCTCTTCCAGCTTTTTCATGCGCGCCTTGGCCTTAGAGTTGATCCAGAAATACACCCCGCCAAAACCCATGCCCGCGCTGAGCAATATGCGCGGCGCAGCGCCCACGCTGGTGCCAACAGACAGCCCCACATAGGCCAGCACAGCCGCGCCCACCATCACGCCCATCAATTGCGCGGGGCTAAAGGCAATATTGGCCAACTGCGCCTTGTGGGCCAGCAGCGAATACAGCGGAATGCCGCGCGATTTGACGTGCTGCGTCATTTCTTTGCGCAATTGTTCCAGCACCTTTTCGCGGTCTTGGGTTTTCTCCAGCAGGGCCATGCGCCGCGACATGCGGTTGTTCATGTTGATCGATTTGCCAAAGGCCAGCAAATACACGCCCTGCACCATCACAACGATGGCGACAAAGATCACGATATAGACAAGAGGGCCAAGTCCGACAGTCATCGCAGTATCCTTACATTACAGGGTCATAGATTGAGGCGGGCAGATCATAGCCCCATTGGCGGAAACGGTCAGAATAGTGCGAACGCACGCCCGTTGCGTTAAAGCGGCCAATGATTTTGCCGTTGGGTTCAATGCCAAGGCGTTCATACCGAAACACCTCTTGCATCGAGATAATCTCGCCCTCCATCCCCGTCAGTTCGGTGATCGACACCATACGGCGCGATCCGTCTTGCAGGCGGGACGCCTGTACAATCACGTTCACAGCCGATGCGATTTGGCTGCGCACCGCCTTTAGCGGCATTTCAATACCCGCCATCGCCACCATGTTTTCAAGACGCGAAATGCCATCGCGGGCGTTGTTGGCGTGGATTGTGGTCATCGACCCGTCATGGCCCGTGTTCATGGCTTGCAGCATGTCGATCACTTCCTCGCCGCGCGTTTCCCCCACGATGATGCGGTCAGGGCGCATCCGCAGGGCGTTGCGCAAACAATCGCGCTGGGTGACCGCGCCTTTGCCTTCCACATTGGGCGGGCGGCTTTCCATACGGCCCACATGCACCTGTTGCAGTTGCAATTCGGCAGTGTCTTCGATGGTCAGCACGCGCTCGCTGCTGTCGATAAAAGATGACAGCGCATTCAGCGTGGTGGTTTTACCCGAACCCGTACCGCCAGACACGATGATATTCAAACGGCAAGACACTGCGGCCTGAAGATACATCGCCATTTCTTCGGTAAAGGCCCCAAAGCGCACCAAATCGGGAATTCCCAGTTTTTCCTTTTTGAATTTGCGGATCGACACAAGGCTGCCATCCACCGCCACGGGCGGCACCATCACGTTAAAGCGTGACCCATCGGCAAGGCGCGCGTCGCAATAGGGATTGCTTTCGTCCACGCGGCGGCCCACGGCAGAGACGATCTTATCGATAATGCGCAGCAAGTGGCGTTCATCTTTAAAGGTGATGTCCGAAAGGGTCAGCTTGCCGCCGCGTTCGACAAACACGCGGTTCGGGCCATTGACCAGAATATCTGACACAGATTCATCGCGCAGTAGCGCCTCTAGCGGGCCAAGGCCCATCACTTCGTCATACAGGTCTTGGATCATCGTCTGGCGTTCGTCTTTGGCCAGCGAGATCGACATTTCTTCCAGCGCCTCGGCGGTGATGGCGCTGATTTCGGCCTTAAGGTTGGCCTCGGTCGCCTGATCTAGGGCGGCAAGGTTCAAACTGTCCAAAAGACGCTTGTGCAGTTCTTGTTTGATCTGGGCAAGGCGTTCT